>NZ_JBSXNN010000025.1:0-36243 GCF_056857635.1 Vreelandella sp. L-15
GCGCAGGTCAGTGGTGACGATGGCCGGGAGTGTCAGCGCGACGGTTTGCAGGCCGCCGTCGATTTCACGGGTCACGTTGACCTTGTCACCATCTACCGCGACTTCTGAGGCGAAGGTGCCTTGCGGCAGATTGGTCAGCGCAGCGAGCATCTGGCCGGTCTGGTTGTTGTCGGTGTCGATGGCCTGCTTGCCGAGGATGACGAGGCCGGGCTGCTCTTCGTCTACCACTTTGGCCAGCAGTTTGGCCACCGCCAGCGATTCGGCGCGTTCGTCGGTTTCAATGTGGATGGCGCGGTCAGCCCCCAGCGCCAGCGCAGTGCGCAGCTGCTCTTGGGCGGCCTTGGGGCCCACGGTCACGGCCACGACTTCGGTGGCTACGCCCTTCTCTTTCAGGCGCACTGCCTCTTCCACGGCAATTTCGCAGAAGGGGTTCATGGCCATTTTGACGTTGGTAAGGTCCACATCAGAGTGGTCCGCTTTAACGCGGATTTTGACGTTGTAGTCGATGACGCGTTTCACCGCGACGAGGATTTTCATAAGGCATGCTCCAGCGATTGAACCATCGGCTTTTTATTCCGCATAGCAAAATAATATTTCACTTTATAAAAATAACAATAAAAAAACGCCTGCCAAAGGTCAAGCGTTTCCTTGAACATCCCACCTCAGAAAGGCGACCAACCAAACCATAACGCCAGCAGCGGGATGGCAGCGACCAGAAAGCGCCCGTTCCAGCGGTAACCGATGCGGGTGGCGGGTACGCCGGTAAAGCGCGAGAGAATCAGCATGGAAGCGGTCATGGGTGATGACATCAGCGCCAGCGCCCAGCCTACCATTAACGATGCCCCAATCAGCTCAGGCGTTAACCCCTCAATGCCCATCGTGGGGAGCAAGCCCACCAACAGCGTCACCGTGACAATCGGGTTGACGCCTATTTGCGCTAGCCCCACCACCATCAGCATGGCCAACACCGCATTCAAAGTGCCCAGCGGGTCTAGCACCGCCAATAGCGGTGCTAGCTGCTGAGTATCCACCAAGCCCACGCATACATGCCCCAAATAGCCTGCCGCCCCCAGCACCACGATTTCATTAGCGCTGGGAGACAGCAACCAAGGTAGCTGACGATGCACCGCCGTTATGGCGGCAGGCAATCCACCATAGCCTAGCCTACGACGCTGCCAAGCCAGCCATAAAAGCGCCCCGGTAGGCGCGCCCAGCAGCGCGGCAATGGGCAGTCGTAACTCCAGCAGCCACGCAATGGAAAACACCAGCGCCACAATGCCGATTAGCAAAACGCTAAACTGCGCCAACGGGCGCAACGACGGGGTGACATAGGTTTTATTGGCGGGTGGATGCGGGCCGGTGACATAGTCCACCGCCCAGCCCGCCATAAAAATCAGCCCGGCGGCTCCTAGAATATAGGGTGCCAACTGTGGCCAAGTGACCTGGGGAAGGCTCGAGAGCACCACGGCTACCCCAATGCCCATGGGCGAAATCAGCGGGGCCAGCGAAAATCCGCGCAGTAGCGCCAGCATCATGCGCCGCTGGCGCGCCTGCTGTACCCAAGCGCGCCCCTGTGCCGCACTGAGGGTATTGCTCTTCTCGATCATCGCGGCGAACAGATTCAGCACGCCAATGTTCAGAATGATGCCAAACAGCGCCGAGCCCAGGGATAAGATCGGATAACGGCGGCTGGGGGGTTGAAGCAACATGCTTTGCCCGCAGTGGCGCACTAAACGGGAGCGATAGGCAGGTAAGCGCAGCATACTCAGCGCCACTATAAAGGTGGCAAAAAACGCAAAACGCCCGCTCGCCTCAAACAGCAGCTGCCCAGGCGTGGGCGAGCGCCACAGCGCGAACAGTGTGAGCACGCCAGCGGCACACAGCAGCCCCTTGGCCATGCGGGTGAGTTGACCTTTCAGGGTCATCAAATAAAGCAGCAGCACAACGATGCCTGCGGCTTGCCACGCCACGCTGCCACCCACCAAATGAATCAGCGTGGCAAGCGTCACCAGTAGCAAACAGGAAACCCGCAGGCGGGCTGGGCTCACTCGCTAGGCTCCCTCAACTGCGGGTCGGGAACGCCTTGTGACGATTCGCTGCCGCTGCGGCGACGAAACGCGCCTTCGCCCATAGCGACAAGATTGCCCTGCTCATCCACGATCTCACCGCTGGTCATGAAGGTTTTTTGCCCGCCGCCACGCAGCGTGCCCGTGGCCCTTAACACGCCTTGCCGAGCAGGCCCCACAAAGGTGGTAGTGAGTGACAGCGTCATCCCACGACGAATATTCCCCGGCACATCGCAGTGCAGGCCCGCTAGGCTTAAGGCACTGTCCAGCATGGAAGCCAGTACACCGCCATGCACATTGCCGCTGCGGTTAAGGTGCTTGGGTTCAATGGTGAGTTCCACTACCGCGCGCCCCTCTTCCCACTCCACCACGTGCATGCCCAGCAGTTCGTGATAACCCATCAGCGCCTGCGGTGTGATGGAGGCGTCAGCGCCGTCTATTTCGCTCATAAAGCGCTCTCCTGCTGGGCCAAGTCGCGTAGCCGCCCTTTTAAAATCTTACCGCTGGCGGTGGAAGGCAACGCATCCATCAGCACAATTTGGGTCGGACGCTTATAAGGCGCAAGCCGTTCGGCAATAAAGGCTTTGAGTTCTGCCATATCAACCTCAACGCCCGGCTCGCACTGCACAAATGCCACGACCTCTTCATTGCCTGCCACCTGCCGCCCAACCACTGCGGTTAAGGTCACCGCAGGATGCTCATTAATCACTGCTTCTACATCCGGCGGGTAGATGTTGAAGCCCGAGCGAATAATCAGCTCTTTACTGCGGCCCACGATATAGAGCTGATCGTCGTGATCCAGTTTGGCGATATCACCGGTATTGAGCCAGCCATCTTCCGTTAAGGTGGCGAGGGTGGCATCCGGCTGGCGGAAGTAACCTTTCATGATATTAGGGCCACGCACCCACAGCTCGCCGATCTCATCGCCCGCTTTTTCTGATGTGCCGCTGCTACCCAAGGGTTCCAGCCGATACTCCAACAGCGGCAGCACGCGGCCTACGGTGCTGCTCTGGTGACGATCATCGATGCGGGTTTGGCTAATCGTGGGGCTGGCTTCGGTGAGGCCGTAGCCATTATGAAGCGTTAGGCCAAACGCAGCTTCCACGCGTTTTTTGGTATCGCTATCCAGCGGCGAGCCGCCTGCGGAGATATAGATAAGCGCAGGTGCTTCTAACGCGCGCTGCTCACGCTTCAAGTACTCCAGGGCGCGAGCGTACATAGCAGGCACGCCCTGAAGCACGGTAATGCGCTCCTCTTTGAGCGTTGCCAGCAGCTGTACCGCGTCAAAGCGGGGCACGGTGTACAGGCACGCGCCGTTATACAGCGAGCCCATACACACCGATGAGAGACCAAACACATGAGACATGGGCAGCACGCCATACACCCGCTGCCCTTCGCTCAGATGGCGCATGCCGCCGGAAATAGAAGCGATATACAGAATACCGCGATGGGTCAGCATGACGCCTTTCGGCGTACCGGTGGTACCTGAGGTGTAGATCATCGCCGCCACCTGTTCAGCACCGCTTGCGTGAACAGGCTCTGGCTCGCTCTCAAATAGCGGTGAAATCGCCAGGCTGCCGAGCTGCGGATGCTGATAGCGGTCGGCCGCGTGGCGCTCGGCGTGCTGGCTCGCCTCTGGGGAGGCTTCGCAGGTGTAAAACACTCGGCGCGGCAGGCAGTTGCCCTGAATTAAATCCACTTCCTGAGCGGAGAGGCGCGAATTGACAATCGCGACCCAAACATCCATTTCACTGGCGGCCAACAGCAGTACCACCAGGGCACGGCAGTTTTCACTGACCGTCATAATACGGTCGCCGGGCCGTATGCCTAAATTAGCTAACCACTCGCAGGCGGCATGAATCTCTTGTCCCAGCTCGGCGTAGCTCCAGCGGACGTTGCCATCCACAAGCGCGGGGTGATCCGCTAGGCGTTTCGCATTTTCCAGCACGCGGGTGCTCAAGCGCTCGGGAAGTTCTGCTAACAGCTCGCTTGCCAGACGGCCAAAGATTTTCTCATCTGGCGCTTGGTAAGGGACCGACAGAGCCATTAGGACGCCTCCCGCACCATGTTCCGGGCAATCACCAGCTGCTGAATTTGCGTCGTCCCTTCGTAAATGCGGAACAAGCGCACATCGCGGTAGAAACGCTCAACGGCGTATTCCGACATATAGCCCGCACCGCCGTGCACCTGCACGGCGCGATCCGCGACGCGCCCCACCATCTCGGCACAGAACAGCTTGCAGCAGGAGGCTAGGGTTGAGACGTTTTCGCCATCATCCTTGCGGCGTGCGGCGTCCATGACCATGGTTTTGCCTGCGTAGGCCTCGGTTTTGCTATCTGCCAGCATGGCCTGTACCAGTTGGTGCTCCGCCAGCGGAGCACCAAACTGCTTACGCTCCATGGTGTAGCGCAGCGACTCGTCTACTAAGCGCTCGGCCACGCCCACACACACGGCGGAAATATGCAGCCGCCCACGCTCGAGCACTTTCATGGCGGTTTTAAAGCCTTGTCCCTCTTTACCGCCAATGATGTTTTCAGCCGGTACACGGCAGTTATCAAAAATGATATCGCAGGTATGCGCGCCCTTCTGGCCCATCTTATTATCCGCCGGGCCGCGAATCAGACCGGGCGTATTGCCTTCAACAATAAAGGCGGAGATACCGCCAGCGCCTTTGTTGTCTGGATCGGTACGCGCCATCACGGTGAAGAGGTCCGCCTCCGGGCCGTTGGTGATATAGCGCTTGGTGCCGTTTAACACGTAGTGGTCGCCATCGCGCACGGCGGTGGTGCGCAGGCTGGCGGCATCGGAGCCAGAGTCCGGCTCGGTCAGGCAGAACGAACTAAGAATTTCCCCGGTGGCCAAGTGCGGCACGTATTTGGCTTTCTGCTCTTCAGTGCCGTCAATCAGAATGCCTTGGGCACCGATACCATTATTCGTACCGAATACCGACCGGAACGCGGGAGACGTTTTGCCGATTTCCATGGCTACCAGAGCTTCTTCTTCCATCGTGAGCCCTAAGCCGCCGTACTCTTCAGGAATGGATAGCCCGAACAGCCCCATCTCCTTCATTTCCGCCAGGATCTCGGCGGGCACTGCATCCTCTTCGGCAAGCCGTGCCTCATTGGGAATCAAACGCTCCCGTACAAAGCGGGCAATGGTATCAACCAACTGATTCAGCAGTTCGGGATCACGGATCATAACGGCTCCTGGTAGCAACGATATTTTTATGGTTGGCGTTCGCGCGGGCAGTGAGGCCTGCAATAATTCTGCATGGCGAAACTAGCGTTCACTCTCTTGTCAGGCACTTTTGCATAGCCTAGGATGGCAGTCAATAAACGAAATGCTATTTTGCAATGCAGAACAATAAACCCTTGCAGCGAGGATTTTGACCTATGTCCAACGACGCAGTCGCCCATTCGTTCAACACTCTTGGCATTGTCGGCACCGGGGCCATGGGTAGAGGGATTGCTCAGCTCGCCGCGCAGGCAGGCCTGAACGTCATGCTATTTGATGTAAAAGAAGGCGCGGTGGCGGAAGCGACTGCCTTTATTAATGGGTTATGGCAGCGTAGCGCCGACAAGCAGCGGATTACCCAAGCCCAAGCCGAGCAGTACGGCGAACGATTGATTGAGGCCCGCGACCTCGCCGCCCTCGCCCCCTGCGATATCGTCGTTGAAGCAATTATCGAGAAGCTGGAAGCCAAGCAGGGGCTGTTTAGCGATTTAGAGGGCATTGTTCGCCAGGATGCCGTGCTCGCCACCAACACCTCCTCGCTCTCCGTGACCGCCATTGCCGCCGCCTGCCAGCACCCTGAGCGGGTGATTGGTTTTCACTTCTTCAACCCCGTTCCGCTAATGAAGATCGTGGAAGTGATTCCAGGGTTACGTACCGCCGACACCGTTACCCAGCGGGTCAACGCCCTGGGCACAGCCATGGGCCACTTTACCGCCCAGGCCACCGACACCCCTGGCTTTCTGGTCAATCACGCCGGGCGCGCTTTTGGTACCGAAGCGCTGCGCATTCTGAGTGAGAGCGTGGCCGACCCCGCTACCATCGACCGCATCATGGTGGACCAAGGTGGCTTTCGAATGGGACCCTTCACGCTGCTGGACCTGACGGGCCTGGACGTTTCCCATGCGGTGATGGAGTCGGTGTACCACCAGTATTACGAAGAGCCGCGCTTTCGCCCCTCACCGCTGACTCGCCAGCGGCTCTCGGCGGGCTTGCTGGGGCGCAAAACCGGTGAGGGCTTTTATCGCTACGTGGATGGTCAGCAGCAGATGCCGGATGAACCCGCCATTTCGGCAGTCTCTCCTTGCCCCGTATGGATCAGCCAAGACGACCCGGACAGCGCCGCCGCCCTTGCCGAGCTCGTCAACGCGGCAGGCTGGCCTTTAGCGTCGGGTGATCACCCCAGCAACGAGGCGCTGTGCCTGCTGACACCGCTGGGTGAAGACACCACTCAATGCGCGCTGCGCCAAGGCTTGAATGCCGAGCAGTGCGTCGCGGTGGATATGCTGGCGGGGCTGGATAAGCGCCGCAGCCTGATGGCCTCCCCCATTACCCGCCCCGATCTGATCGATGCCGCTGCCAGCCTGTTGAATGCGGACGGCACCCCAGTCAGCACGCTTCAAGACAGCAACGGCTTTGTGCTGCAGCGGGTGGTGGCGTGCATCGTCAATGTGGGCGCCGATATCGCCCAGCAAGGCGTCGCAGCGCCCGCCACCATCGATCGTGCGGTGGAGCTTGGCTTGGGCTACCCGTTTGGCCCGCTGCGTCTGGGCGAGCGCTACGGCGCTTCGCGCATCCTGACCATTTTGAACAACCTATTGGAGGCCACCGGCGACCCCCGCTATCGCCCTAGCCCGTGGCTGCGCCGCCGCGCCGCGCTGGGTATGCCGCTGACCGACGGACCCACGGGCTGACACATCTCAGCGTCAAATACGGCTTTAAACAAACAAGGAGAATAATCATGCAAGACGCCTATATTTACGACGGGTTACGCACCCCTTTTGGTCGCCATGGCGGCAGCCTGGCGGCCATTCGCCCGGATGAACTGCTGGGGCTGACGCTAAAAGCACTGGTGGGGCGTAATCCGTTTTCCCCAGAGAGCTATGAAGAGGTGTTGGCGGGCTGTACGAACCAAGCGGGGGAAGATTCCCGTAACGTGGCCCGTCACGGGGCGCTGCTGGCGGGCCTGCCAATCGAGGTGGCGGGCCAAACCGTCAACCGCCTGTGCGGCAGCGGCCTGGCCGCCATGATGGATGCCGCCCGCGCCGCACGCTTGGGCGAGGGCGAGCTATTTTTGGCTGGCGGCGTGGAGTCCATGTCCCGCGCGCCTTACGTGCTGGGCAAAGCCGACTCCCCCTACGCTCGCAATCAGCCGATGTTTGATACCGTGATTGGCTCGCGCTTTCCCAACCCGTGGATTGCCAAAGAGTACGGCAGCCACAGCATGCCGGAAACTGCCGATAACATTGCCCACGACCTGAACATTGGCCGCGAGGCCAGCGACGCCTTTGCCGCCCGCTCCCAAGCGCGCTATGCCAAGGCGCTGGCAAACGGCTTTTATGAAGGCGAAATGTTTGGGGTAGACGTGCCTCAAGGACGCAAACAGCCGCCGCTGTTGGTAGATAAAGACGAGCACCCCCGCGCTGAAAGCACCGAGGAAAAACTAGCCAAACTCGGCGCGCTGTTTGAAGGTGGTGTCGTGACCGCAGGCAACGCGTCTGGATTAAATGACGGGGCTGCCGCGCTGATTGTCGGCACGCGTGCAGCAGGCGAGCGAGCTGGGCTTGCTCCGCGAGCGCGTATCGTTGCCAGCGCCGTGGCGGGCGTTGCTCCCCGCGTCATGGGCTTGGGGCCGGTACCCGCCTCGCAAAAAGCGCTGGCCCGGGCTGGCCTCTCGCTTGAGCAGATGGACGTGATTGAAATCAACGAAGCTTTTGCGGTGCAGGTGTTGGGCTGCGTTCAACAGTTGGGGCTTTCTGCCGACGACCCGCGCCTCAATGCCAACGGTGGCGCCATTGCTATTGGCCACCCGCTGGGTGCTTCGGGCGCACGTTTGGCGCTCACTGCGCTGCGCCAGCTAGAAGCCACCGGCGGGCGCTATGCGCTGGTCACCATGTGTATTGGCGTTGGCCAGGGCATCGCGACCATCATTGAACGCCTGGACAGCTAACCGCCCTCCTGCGGCGCTAGCACAGTATCTAAGGCAGGCGCCGCAGGCCAAGCGTTGACTAAGCTCTCTTATCGCGCTTTGCAACGCCCCAGCGCAGGTATGCGATACTTGCCATTCAATGATTGATTAGCCGAGACGCTTGATGGAACCAACCGACGCCGCTGCTGATGAGCCGCAATCACCCGAAAAAGATCGCAACTTTGTCACCGCGCTTGCGCGGGGGTTAGAACTGCTCCGCGCTTTTGGAACAGGGGAAGAGTACCTGGGCAATGCAGAGCTCTCTAATCGCACCCACATCCCGCGCCCCACGGTGTCCCGGTTAACCTATACGCTGACCCAGTTAGGCTACCTGCAACACAACCGTCACCTGGAGAAGTACCGCCTCGGGCCAGGTGTGCTGGCGCTGGGTTACCGCTTTCTGGCCAATATGGGCATTCGCGAAATTGCTCGCCCCCATTTACAGCACTTTGCCGACGCCACCGACTGCAACGTGAGCCTGGGCGGTGCCGACCGCAGCGACATGGTGTATCTGGAAACCTGCCACGGCCACGGCCCGCTGATTATTCGCTTAGATGTTGGCTCTCGTCTACCGATTGCCACCTCGGCGATTGGTCGTGCCTGGCTGTGCGGATTATCTGACGAGCGCCGCCAACAGGTGATGCAAGAGCTAGCCGCGTTTCACGGCAGCGATTGGCCGCGCCTTCATGCCGGTATTGAACAGAGCCTGCGCGACTATGCCGAGTATGGCTTTTGCCTATCCGAACAGGATTGGCAGCGGGATATCAGCGCCGTGGCCATGCCGCTCATTTTAGAAGATGGTGCCGAAGTGATGGCGATTAACTGCGGTGGCTCTAGCCTGCGTTTAGATCATGATCGATTGGTCAACAACCTTGGCCCCAGACTCAAGGAAGTAGCAGCAAAAATTATGCAGGAGCTGGCCCCCAAGTATCGTGCGTCACGTTAAGAAACGACGGCTTACCTTTCACTAACGCTCGTTTTATTGCATCATAGGCCTTCACTGCATGTGAAGGCACTGAGGAGCAGGGATGCCAAACGAGTGGATCACTCAACAGGGCGAGCATGTCTCGCTGCACGGCGAATGGACACTACGCCACTACGCTGAGCTGAAGCGCGCCCTACAGCAGCAGGGGCAGCTAAGCTCGGCCTCGCTGTCGTTACCCGGCTTTGAGGGGCTGGATACCGCCGGTGCGGCGCTGATCGTTGAGCTGCTTGGTGTTGAAAAAACCAAACAAATTGGCGACTGGGCAAACGATCTTCCCCAGGTGCAGCAGGCCTTGTTGATACGCATTGCCGAAGCTATGGACGCTCCGCTTGAGAGCCCCCCACCTCGACCCAACCGGATTAGCGAAGCCTTAGCGACAGTGGGCCAGCAAATGGTGGCGCTGGGGTCTCAGCAGCGCCAGCTACTGGCTTTCATTGGCTTGGTGCTGGCCACATTTACCTCACTTCTGTTTCGACCCCGCCACTGGCGTATTACCGCTACCGTCGCGCATATTCAGCAAAGTGGCTTGAATGCGGTACCTATCGTTGCGCTCTTAACCTTTATGGTGGGCGCAGTGGTGGCGTTTTTAGGGGCCACGGTGCTCCAAGATTTCGGTGCAACGGTTTACACCATTGATCTCGTAGCTTTTTCATTTTTACGGGAATTTGGCGTGCTCTTGGCCGCGATACTTTTGGCAGGCCGCACTGCCAGCGCCTTTACCGCCCAGCTTGGCGCAATGAAATCCAACGAAGAGATTGATGCCCTCAAAACATTGGGACTCGACCCGATTGAGCTGCTAGTGCTTCCCCGGGTGATGGCGATGTTGATCAGCCTACCGCTGCTGGCGTTTGTGGGCATGCTGAGCGGCCTCGTCGGCGGCGCGGTGGTAGCCACCCTATCGTTGGATATTTCTGTGAGTCAGTTCATCACCACACTGCAAAAAGACGTGTCGGTCACTCATTTTCTGGTCGGCTTGAGCAAAGCGCCGGTATTTGCCTTTGTGATTGCCGTCATTGGCTGCCTAGAAGGGTTTAAAGTCAGCGGCAGTGCCCAATCGGTGGGTGCCCACACGACATCCAGTGTGGTGCAAGCCATCTTCATGGTGATTCTCATCGATGCATTAGCGGCGTTATTTTTCATGGAGATGGGCTGGTGACCGAGCGATATTCAGAGATGCCTCAACAGCCTGAGCGCGATGAAGCGGTTATTCGCGTGCAGGGGCTGGTGAACCGATTTGGCGACAACGTCGTTCACGAAGGGCTGGACTTGACCCTCTACCGAGGCGAAATTCTCGGCGTTGTCGGCGGCTCAGGTACCGGTAAATCAGTTCTACTGCGCAGTATTGTGGGCTTAAAGCGGCCAAATGACGGCACAGTAGAAGTGCTGAACCAGCGGTTAAATGAGTTAAGTGAGTCCCAACGCAGCCAAGTCGAGCGGCGCTTTGGGGTGCTCTTTCAGCGTGGGGCGCTATTTAGTTCGCTCAACCTGCAAGAAAACGTTGCGCTGCCGCTTATCGAGCACGCCAAACTCTCTCGGCAAGAGGCCGAGTATCTGGCGCGTATCAAGCTCTCGCTGGTAGGCCTGCCCCCTCATGCCGCCCGACAATTTCCAGAATCGCTCTCTGGGGGCATGATGAAACGTGCCGCGCTTGCCAGGGCACTCGCCCTGGACCCGGATATTTTGTTTCTCGATGAGCCTACCGCAGGACTCGACCCCATTGGCGCCGCCGCGTTTGACCAACTGCTGGTCACGCTGCGCGATGCAATGGGCTTTAGCGTTTTTTTGGTCACCCACGACCTCGATACCCTCTATGCGGCCTGCGACCGGGTCGCTGTGCTGTCGCAAAAACGCGTTCTGGTGGTGGATACCCTGGAAAACGTCGCGAAAACGGACGACGAGTGGGTACAGGATTACTTTAATGGACCGCGTGGACGCGCTGCACAGCGCTCTGCTGGCCTAACCTCTTCTCAGGAGTGACGCACATGGAAACCCGCGCGCACCATATTTTGATTGGTCTGTTTACCGTGCTGACGGCCGCTGCCGCCCTGCTGTTTGCGCTCTGGATGAGCTATGCGGCTGGCCAACGCGACTATCAACCCTACCGCATTTTGTTCGAGCGCAGCGTCAACGGCCTCTCGGTGGGTAGCAAGGTGCAGTACAACGGCATTGAAGTGGGCGATGTCACCGAGCTTTCCCTCAACCCTGACGACCCACGCCAAGTGATCACGCTTATTCGCGTGTATGAAGACACTCCGATTAAAGTGGATACCCGCGCAAAGCTAGCCTTTGCTAGCATTACCGGCAGTATGTCCGTGCAACTCTATGGCGGCACCCCAGAAAGCCAACGCTTGCTAGCGCAGAGCAGCGCCGATACGCCTTTCATTAAAGCCGACCCGTCGCCTATTGCTACGCTGCTTGACGAAGGCGAAGAGATGGTCGAAAACCTCAATGCGATTTTGCAGAGTGTGAACGAGCTCTTCAATGACAATAATCGTGAGCAAGCAGGCAATATCCTGACCAATATTGCCCAAATCACCGAGATGATTGCCTCTCAGCAGTCTGCCCTGGATGAAAACATGGCGCTCTTTGGCGATGTGTCACGCCAAGCCTCCACCACGCTTGAAAGCATCGAATCGCTTAGCCTAGAGGCGAACCGCTTGCTGAGCCAGGAGGGTCAGCAGGTGATGCGCAGCGCAGAGAGCGCCAGCCGCAATGTTGCCAGCGCTGCCCAGCGGATAGAACAGTTGGTGAACGATAACGCGGGTGCTGTCGAAAGCACTCTACAAAGCACTCGCGACATTGCCCCGGCCCTAGCGGCGTTACGCTCGACACTCGCCACCCTCGACCGCATTACACGGGAGCTTGAGGAGAGCCCCACGGACTTTTTCCTAGGCCGCGACCAAGTAGAGGAGTTCCACCCATGAACATGCACGCTTTACGTAACGGCTTTTTTCTAAGTGCCTTACTTACCCTTTCGGGCTGCTCTATTTTACCGGAGAAAGCGCCATCGACGCTGTATCGCTTGCCTGCTACCACGATGCAGAGCGACCCTGCCACCATCACGCAGCCAGAGCGACTGGGTATCGCTACACCAGAAGCGGGCCACCTGCTCAGCAGCAATCGTATCGTGGTGTTTCCCGAAGGCAATGTGGTCAATGTGTATGAGGGTGCTCGCTGGCATGAAGATACACCGGACATGCTGCAAGCCCAGCTGATTGCAGGGCTGCAGCAGCAAGAGCTGTTCGCCAACGTGAGCAGCGATCGGCTCCCTCACGACTTGCTGCTATTAAGCGAGCTGCGCCACTTTCAGAGCGAGTATGACACCTCTCCGCCAAGCGTTAACCTGCAGTTAGACGTTCAATTACTCGGCGCGGACCAACAGCCCGTGGCCTCCACCAGCTTTGCGATTCGGGAGCGCGCCACAAGCACTGGGATACCCGATGTGGTGAGCGCCTTTGGTAGCGCCACCGACCGTTTAACCGAACAGTTGGCGAGCTGGTTAATCACAAACGCGCCGAATTAACAGTGCCGCCTAACGCGGCGGCGCGGGCAAGGCACTTTTTCTTATATACTCTTTTGGGTCTTTGGGGTAGAAGTGCTCTGGTTGTCGTTCTAAGTGGGTAAAAAAGCGCGTGTCTTTGTAGGGCATCTTCATAAACCCCGACACGCCCAGCCCCTCGATTTGACTGACAGCAGCCAGCATTCGGCTCAGTAGGCTGCGAAACTCCTGCTCGCGTTGAGGGTCGAGCAGCCGATAGTAGCTATGGATTTTGAGATGTTTGGGCAGCGCTTCAAAGATGATCATGCCGGTATGGTGAATCTCATTGAGCCGCTGAAGCAGTTGCATAATGGTATCCGGCAGCACCAATAGCTCTTCTGGGTCAGGACCATCTTCAAAGTAGCTGTGCTGCCGGGTGCGATCCTCCATTTCCGGCACCGCGCTCACTTCGTAATTAATCGCCATCTCTGGCTGGCAGTGAAACGCCTCCTCAGGGCTAGCACGCTCTAAGTGCAGCGTTTGGCGGGCATTGAACAGACAACTTTTAAATACCCCCTGGCGATGAATGGCCCGTGCTAAGTGCACCATGTTATTCACCGCTTCGATAAACGCGGGCTTTAGCGCTGGGTCATGCAGGTTGAGCGACGAATCAATATAGACCCCCTCCCGCTCCCAGCGCACCGCTAAACCACCGACGACTGGGTATTTGCCCAACCGGCTCACCGAAGCCAAAAAGGCTTTTTCGGTTTCTCCCATGCCCTGCATAAACTGTTTGTAGTAGCGATCAAGCTGCACATCATTGACGTCGTTTAACGTCTCTTCAGCGCTTGCCTCGCGTAAAAACGCCTTTCGTGAGCTGTACACCACGGTATCGATCTCTTGGCTAGCCGGGCGACGCAGGCCTTTTCCCCATACGGGCACTAGCGGCGTTTGGGGGGCGATGGGCAGGTCAACCATAACCAGCTTCGCCATGCGCGGCATTTCACGAATAAAGTAATCCCCCGCTTTACGCCGCACCTGTGGGTCGGGGTCGAGCATGCCATCCAGCGTGCGCGCGAACTCAATGGGCAATCCCAATGAGCTGGCCGGAATTGCTCGATGGCCAAAACGACAGGACTGCGCAGACGCTAGCGCATAGAGCGTACCTGCCGCCCCCTGCTCATCGAACCGTGGCGACGAGAGCGCTCCGTTCAACTGCTCTTCACCGATAAAATAGACATCCCCCAGCCGGGCATTGGTTTGCTGCAGATTGTCCGACATCAACTCCATTACGTTGGCGCCCACGAACTGAAGCGATTCATCCAACTGTGCGAACACCGATGAGCCCCAGTCGATCAGCGCGATGGCCTCGCAGGTGGCGTCAAAGACCAGATTAGAGGGTTTAATGTCGCCATGTACCACCGGCCGCGCGTTCGGGCCTGTTTCACGACGCAGTGCTTGTAAGATGTCTGCTAACTGTGCAGCGATGCGCATAATTAACCGAGGTGAGAGCCTTCCCTGCTTGAGCGACACTTGCTCCAGATTCCAGCCAGGCGCACGCTCCATGACCAGAATCGACTGGCCGCGTGAGCGCTGATAAGTGATGAGTTTAGGTATCCGAGGGTGTGACACTTGATCAAGCATAAACGCCTCTTCTTCGAGGCGTTCTTGTAGATGGGTGGGCAAGGTAATACGCGAGAACTTAAACACATAGTGGGCAGTCATGCCCTGCTGCCATGCGCTACCCGCAAACACAAACCCATAAGCCCCCTTACCAATCAGCTCGATATTTGAATAGCCCAACTGGGCAAGCTGCGCCTGGCACAGCGCTACCCAGTCTTTTAGCTTTCGCGCATCGTGATGGCTTAGCAGGTACACCGACTGCTCTTCGGGTATGTAAAACTGCTGCAGCGGTGCCTGGCTCATAGCAAGGTGCCTACACGGTTAAGTCAGATGAAGCAGCATGCTTTCCGGCGCCTCTAGAAAGCCTTTCCAGGCGTTGCAAAAACGGGCAATGGTACCGCCATCAATAAAGCGATGATCGCCTGCCCAGGTGACCGTCAAGATAGCCCGGCGCTGCACAGCCCCGTGCTCATCAAAGCGCGGCAGCCACTGGGTTTTGCCAATGGCCACAATGGCGGCTTCCGGCGCATTAATAATCGGCGCAGCGTAGGTTCCCCCAAGAGCACCAATGTTGGAGATACTAATGGTGCCGCCCTTTAGATCCGCCTGCTCCACGCGCCCTTCCCGAGCGGCATTGGTTAGCCTGCCGACCTCTTTGGCAATCTCAAACAGCGTTAAGCCCTCGACACCTTTCACGTTAGGTACCAAAAGCCCCGCTTTGCTATCCACCGCCATGCCGATATTGCACTGGTCGTAGTAGCTCAGCTCGTTGGCTTCGCTGTTTAACTGTGCATTGATGATCGGCGTCTCCGCCACGGCCAGCGCCATCGCTTTCATAAAGAACGGCATCAGCGTGAGCCGTTCGCCCTGCGCCTCTACCTGCGGCTTGAGCCGCTCGCGCAGCGCCAACAGCTCCGTGACATCAATCTCTTCACCGTAGTGAAAATGAGGAATGGAGCTAGCGGCCTCTACCATGCGCTTGGCCATCACCGCCCGCACGCCGCGCAGCGGCTCTACTTTTGAGGGTGCTAAGCCTGTGCTTGATGGCATCGAAACACTGGCCGTTTGGTGAGATACCGCTGGCGCGTTGAGGTGCGCTAGCACGTCTTCTTTCAACACTCGACCATCTTTGCCACTGCCTGAGATCTCCGACAGGGCTAGGCTGTGCTCGCGTACTAAGCGGCGCACCGCAGGGCTAGCGGGCACTTTGCCTGCAGCCGCCGGGGTAACGGCTTGGCTTTTAGGCGGCGGGCTATTTTCATCAGCGGCCACCCCGTGGCTACTGGGCGGCGCTGGAGGTGCCTGCTCGGTAGCAGCAGTATCGCTGTTCATCTGACCGGCGGCTTGGTATGCATAAAGCGGCGCGTGAACCTTGGCAATCTTCCCCTGGGCCACATACAGATTGGTGACCGTCCCGGCTTCTGGCGCGGTGATTTCCACCAGCGCCTTGTCGGTCATCACTTCGACTATCGGCTGATCCTCTTCGATGGTGTCGCCTTCGGCCACGCGCCACTCCACCACTTCACACTCTACGATACCTTCACCGATATCTGGCAGTAAAAAATCACTCATGGCTGTTCTCCCTGGCGCTAAAAGTTCACGCTTTCGCAAATCGCTTCAAAAATTTTCAGGTGGTCGGGCAAGTACTCTTTCTCCAGCACAAGTGGGAAAGGCGTATCCAGCCCGGTAACCCGAGTAATCGGCGATTCCAGATAGAGAAAACAGCGCTCCTGTATCGTCGCGGCAATTTCACCGGCAAAGCCGCCGGTGAGCGGCGCTTCATGACTAACAATCATACGGCCGGTTTTGAATACCGACTCTGCCACGGTATCCACATCCCAGGGCAGCAGCGAACGCAGGTCGATGACCTCGCAGGCAATGCCCTGCTCTTCGGCAAGCTCGGCGGCTTTGCTGATCACTTCCATCTGCGCACCCCAGCCCACCAGGGTAATGTCGGTGCCCTCTTTGATCACCTCCGCTTCACCAATTGGCAGTTGGTAGTCTTCATCGGGCACTTCACCTACGGCGGCACGATAGAGCCGTTTTGGCTCTAAAAACAGCACGGGGTCGGGGTCACGAATCGCCGCCAGCAGCAGCCCTTTGGCTTGATAGGGGTTGCGCGGCACCACCACTTTTAAGCCCGGCGTGTGGGTAAAGTACGCCTCAGGTGATTGCGAGTGGTATAAGCCCCCGGAAATGCCGCCACCATAGGGTGTGCGAATGGTGAGCCCGCCTACGTTGAAGAGATCCCCAGAGCGGTAGCGGAATTTGGCGGTCTCGTTAACGATTTGATCAAATGCGGGGAAGATGTAATCCGCAAACTGAATTTCAGCGACGGGAACAGAGCCTTGTGCGGCCAGTCCGTTAGCAAAGCCAATAATGCCTTGCTCCACCAGCGGCGTATTAAAGCAGCGCGCTTTGCCGTACTTCTCTTGTAAATGGCTGGTGGCTCGGAAAACACCGCCAAAAATACCCACGTCTTCACCAAAGCAGATGACTTTCTCATCTTCCGCCATGGCGATATCCAGCGCGTTATTAATCGCCTGGAGCATGTTCATCGTCGCCATATTACGCCTCTCCCTGAGTATCAGTGGCTGACGAAAGCGTCAGATCTAGCGATTTTGCGCCGCGCGGGTAGGCATCTGGGTAGCGGCGAATATGGCGCTTCAACTGATCCAGCTGGTGCTGTAGCGCAGGTGTCACATCGGCGTAAACATCGCTGATTAACGACTCCAGCGGCGGCGGCGGGCGTTTTTCGGCGCGCTTCATGGTTTCCAGCACTTCACGGCGCAGGCTCTCCTGCTGGGCAGCTTCCTCTTCATCGCTCCACCACCCTTTCTTCGCCAGCCAGCGCTGCATGCGTAGCAAGGGATCTTTGGCGCGCCACGCTTCCTCTTCGCTCTTAGCGCGATAGCCCGAGGGGTCATCCGAAGAGGAGTGGGCAGCCAACCGGTAGGACATGGCTTCAATCAGCACCGGCTGGTTCTGCTCAACGGCGATTTTTCGCGCTTGGCGGGTCGCTTCATATACCGCTAGGGCGTCGTTACCATCCACGCGAATCACGTGCATGTGGTAGCCAAAGGCACGGGGAGCAATGCCGTCAGCGGCAAACTGTTCTGTGGAGGGAGTAGAAATAGCGTAGCCGTTGTTGCGGCAGAAAAAGATCACCGGCACCTGATGCACCGCGGCCATATTAAGCGCGGCGTGAAAGTCCCCTTCTGAGGCTGCGCCTTCGCCAAAAAAGGTCAGCGTACAGTGGCCTTCACCGGCCAGCTTTTGGCCATAGGCATACCCGGTGGCTTGAGGAATCTGCGTCGCCAGCGGCGATGAGATGGTCATGTAGTGCAGCTTGCGAGAGCCGTAATGAATCGGCATTTGGCGGCCTTTGCCGTAATCAAGCTCGTTGCCAAATAGCTGATTCATAAACTCGTCGATAGAGAAGCCGCGATACATCAAGGCGCCTTGTTCGCGGTACTGAGCCATGATCATATCGGCGTCATCTAGTGCTGCAGCCGCACCCACCACGGCGGCTTCTTCACCGGTGCACTGCATATAGAAACTGAGCCGCCCTTGGCGTTGGGCAGCCATCATGCGCTCATCAAGAATGCGGGTGGCTAGCATGGCCTGGTACAGCCTACGAGCGTGGTCTCGGGTGAGAGCGGGCTCTTCGCCACCCGGATACAGCTCACCATCCGGGTTGAGTAGACTGAACGTCTCGATCGAGAATTCATCACCGGTCATGAAGGCCGGCTGGTGTACGTACTGAGTCATCATTATTATCCTTGTTTTTACCCTTTTTGAGGGTAGTGTTGTCGGTCATGACCGTTTATGCCAGTGGATTTATCTGACACGGGTCAACGCAACACTGGGACAGTAACTCAGTGCAAGCCGTTTAGGGATTCAACTTAAGACGCAGAGAGCATTAAGAAGCAGAGAGGCGTTGGCGCAGCCGCTTCTGGTAGACGTTAAAGGCGCTATCCGCGCTCAGCGCCAGCAGTGCAATCAGCAGCGCGCCTTGCAGCACGTAGGCCATATTACCATTGACGATACCGGCAATAATCGGATCACCCAGGTTGCTAGCCCCTACCGTCGCCCCAAGGGCTGCCGTGGCAATATTGATCGTCACGGAAGTACGTACTCCTGCCAATATGACAGGAGCCGCTAAGGGAAGCTCCACGTGACGCAGCACCTGCCAAGGGGTCATACCCATGGCCTGGGCCGCCTCTTTGATGGTCGCGTCAACATCGTTAATGCCCGCCAGCGTATTGCGTACGATTGGCAGCAGCCCGTAGAGCATTAGCGCAACAATAATAGGCAGCGTACCAAACCCCAGAACGGGCACCGCCAGCGCCAGCACCGCTACCGGAGGGAACGTTTGCCCTAAAGAGCCCAACTGGCCCACCAGAGGCAAAAAATCCCGCCCTCGCTCGCGGGTAACGGCAATACCTGCCGCCACACCAACCGCAATGGTGACCACTGCCGCCACGCCAACGACTAACACATGGCGGCCCAGCAGCTCGTAAAACGCCGCGCGATCATAGACGACTTGCCGGGCGTCAGGCTCTACCCAGCGAAACAGGCCCTCTAGGAGCGGCATGCCGACGATGCACATCGCCAGTAGCGCGACCCAAATAAGCGGCAGAAACCATTGAATGCTCGGTGCGTTCGGCAGGCTGACGGTGGCAGAATTACGCGTCACGTTGGCTCACCTTATCCAACTGCGCCTCTTTAACGATGCGGCGCAGCGAAAGCTCCCCTATTGGCACATCGCCTTGATCCACCACGGTTAAGCGGTCGCAGTGGTCCCGCAGCATCATGGAAAGCGCTTGGCGCAGCGAGAAATCGGCGGGAATTCGAGATTGTGCCGGCAAAGTAGGCCCAAGCGATGTCATGTGATCTTTTACGCGCGTTAACGCTGCCTGCTTCAACCCCCGCTCAAGCCCACCGAGCAGGGATTCCACAAACGGATCAGCGGGCCGTTGAAGCAGTGCCAGCGGCGTGCCCTGCTGGACAATACGGCCATCACGCATGACGACCAAATGGTCGGCTAACTTCAGCGCTTCATCCATATCGTGGGTCACGAACACAATGGTTTTGTGTAACCGTGCCTGTAGCTTGGCCAGCTCATCCTGAAGCTTTTCCCGGGTAATGGGGTCCAGAGCACCAAACGGCTCATCCATCAGTAGTATATCGGGGTCTGCGGCTAAGGCACGGGCCACCCCGACCCGCTGCGCTTGACCACCTGAGAGCTGATGGGGATATTTATGCGCAAACTCGCCCACCGGCAGGCCCAGTACGCCCATCAGTTCCTCTACACGAGCGGTAATTTCTGTAGCGGGCCATTTCAGCAACCGAGGCACTAAGCCAATATTGCGCGCGACGTTCCAGTGGGGAAACAGCCCGGTACTCTGGATCACATAGCCGATTCGCCGACGTAGTTTTACTGGGTCGTACTGCTCAATCGCCTGGCCATCCAGGATAATATCGCCGCTGCTATGCTCAATCAGCCGATTGATCATGCGTAGGGTGGTGGATTTACCGCATCCAGAGGTCCCTACCAACGCACAGAACTTTCCTTTAGCGACCCGCAGCGTGATGTCTTCCACCGCGGTATCGTCACCAAACTGTTTTGAAACGTGGGAAAGCTCTATCATTCCTGTCCTCCGGGACGCAGCGCGTCTGCCAACGCTCCTAATCCTGCGTCCACTATCAGTGCCAAGATCAGAATGGGCAGTGCGCCCAGTAGCACCATATCCATGGCGGCTTGCCCCAGCCCTTGAAAAATAAACGTCCCTAGACCGCCAGCACCTATCAGTGCCGCCACTGCCGTTAGCCCAATCGCCTGTACAGCCGTAATGCGTACGCCTTCTAACAGTACGGGAAGCGCCAATGGAAAACGCACCTGCCAAAAACGCTGCCCGGTACGCATACCCATGGCTTTAGCGGCCTGGAGCGTCTCAGCGCTGACCTCTTCCAGAGCAATGTAGGTATTACGCACCATGGGCAGCAGGCTATAAGCAATTAACGCAATCAGCGCTGGAGCATTGCCGATACCGCTGACACCCAACGCTGCCAGCGGGGGTACGTTAGCCGCCAGCCAAGCGAGCGGCGCTAGCAGTAGTCCAAACAGCGCCAAACTTGGGATGGTTTGTAAAAAGTTCAGCAGTGTAAACGCGATTTTTTGCAGGCGCTGATAGCGACGCATCAGCATCGCTAACAGCATTCCCAGCACCACGCTAACGCCCACGGCTGTGCCCACCAAGGCAATATGTTGACCAACGGCCTGATAAAACTGCCCCTCACGGGCCTGGAACTCTTGCACGAGGGCAAGGCGATCCAGCCAAAGCGCGGCACATCCCCACCAAGCAATGCCCACGCCTGCCAGCAGCAGCGTTGGCCACCAGCGGGATAACCCTAAGCGTAGGCGTAGCTCTACCAAACAGAGCAACAGTACGAACAGCACGGTCCAGTAGGCTGCGCCAATGCCGAGTCGCGCCTGGGGTAACGAGGGGTCGACCAACCAGTGGCCTGCCACCATTAAGCCAAACGGCATCAACAGCAAGATGAGTATGATGATGCCCAGCATCGCCCGGTAGTGCCTTGAGGTAGGCACGGACGACAACGCCGCCATGGCGATAAAGAGCAGTGATACCAGTGCCGCGCCCGGCCAGCTAATGGCGTCTACCATGCCAAAAGCCGTGCCGGAAACAATGCGATTAGGAGCAACACTGACAAAGCTTAACAACCAAGCGGCAGCCAGCATGGCACCGCTTAGGCACAACAGCACAACATTCGGGTGCCATGGGCGTCGTTTAAACGATGGCGAGGGCAAGGCGTCGATTAACGACATTTTCAGCACTGTTCCATACCGGGCTATCGGTCATGTCAAAGAAGAAAGCACCGTTGCCGGTGTATTCGGGATACAGATCAACCTCACCCGCCTGCAACGCGCTGCGTACCACGCAGCTACCACCAAGCTGAAGCCGATCTTCCGTTGGAATACCGTTGCGCTCCAGCGTCTGAATAATTAACTCGCCTAGTACCGAGCCTTCGGTATCGATTTTAGAAGAGACCACGATGGGGTCGTTGGCACTGGCCGTGGAGAGCACCGTTGATAAACAGGCAGCCATGGCAGGTGTGAACAATGAGCGCATGGAGTCGTCCTTTTCAATGAACTTCTGGGGCGTATCGTTTCAGTATAAGAGCCTGCTGCGTTGAAGTCAGACGCCGCAGTAACGACGCCTGACTGTTTACAACGATTAAGGCGCTTCGATCACCCAGGTGGTTCCTTCCCGAGAATCTTTGAGAATAATGCCAAGCGCTGCCAGCTCATCACGAATAGCATCAGCGCGGGCAAAATCCTTACTTCCTTTCGCCGCTTGTCGCTCGGCGATTTTTGCTTCGATCTCTTCTTCGCTCAGCGCTACCTGCTGCTGGGCGCCTTTTAGAAACGTTTGTGGCGTTTGCTGCAGTAGTCCCAGCACACCGGCCAAACGCTTTAATTCACCAGCCAAGCGTGGTGCCTCTGCTGGCTGATCACTTTTCGCTCGGTTGAGATCGCGGGCCAAATCGAAAAGCGCGGCCAAAGCGATGGGCGTGTTGAAGTCGTCGTCCATTGCCGCTGTGAAGCGCTCCGCGGCATCGCTGGCGGCTGCCTGCTCGTCGGCGTTCACTCCGTCTAACGCCGTATACAACCGCGTTAGCGATTTGCGCGCTTCGACCAGCGAATCCACTGAGTAGTTAATAGCGCTACGATAGTGGCTTGCCACCAACAGGTAGCGCACCACTTCTGGATCGTGCTCGGCTAGCACGTCGCGGATGGTGAAGAAGTTGCCCAGCGACTTGGACATCTTCTCTTGGTTGACGCGAACGGCTCCAGCATGCATCCAGGTGTTGACGTAGGTTTTACCTGTCGCCGCTTCCGATTGAGCAATCTCGTTTTCATGATGGGGAAAGGTCAAATCCGGCCCACCGCCATGAATATCGAAGGTGTCCCCCAGGCAGCAGGTGGACATCGCGGAGCACTCGATGTGCCAACCCGGTCGCCCGTCTCCCCAGGGGGAATGCCAGTGAGCTTCACCGGGCTTGGCCGCTTTCCAGAGCACGAAATCCAGCGGGTCTTCTTTGTGCACATCCACGTCGACCCGTGCACCAGAGCGCATGTCATCCAGCTGACGGTTATTCAATTTGCCGTAGTCGGTGAACTTGCGCACTCGGTAGTAGACATCACCATTGGCCGCGGCATAGGCAAAACCTTTGTCGATGAGCGTTTCGATCATCGCGATAATGTCGTCGATGTGCCTCGTTGCCCGGGGCTCCTGACTGGGTGGCAGCACGTTGAGGCGAGCTTCGTCCTCATGCATCGCGGCAATCATGCGCTCGGTGAGCGCGTCGATGGGCTCGCCGTTCTCCTCGGCCCGCTTGAGGATTTTATCGTCGATATCGGTGATGTTGCGCACGTAGGTCACGTCATAGCCGCGATGGCGCAGGTAGCGGGTAATCACATCAAAGGCCACCATCACCCGGGCGTGGCCAAGGTGACAGTAGTCATACACCGTCATACCGCAAACGTACATGCTGACCTTGCCGTCGACAAGGGGCTTAAAAGGCTCTTTGCGGCGTGTCAGCGTATTGTAAATATGCATATGACGTTTCCTTATCCCTTCTGTTTGATTTTCGCCCAGCTATCTTTCAAGCCCACGGTGCGGTTGAACACCAGGTGGTCGGCAGTGGAGGCGTGACGATCGGCGCAGAAGTAACCGACTCGCTCGAATTGGAAACGATCTTCCGGCGCGGCACTGGCCAGGCTTGGCTCGCCAATGGCATGGCACACCACCAGCGACTCGGGATTCAAATGCTCGAGGAAGTCGACGTCCTTATCACGATCGGGCTGCTCGACCATGAACAGGTTGTCGTAGAGGCGCACTTCCATCGGCACGCCGTGGGCCGCGCTGACCCAGTGAATCACGCCTTTCACCTTGCGGCCTTCCGGGTTTTTACCCAGGGTGTCGAAATCGACGGAGCAGTGCAGCTCAATAATCTCACCTGCATCGTCTTTAATCACGTCATCACAGCGAATTACGTAGCTGTTGCGCAGGCGCACTTCTTTGCCCGGTGCTAGGCGGAAGAATTTCTTCGGCGCGTCTTCCATAAAGTCGTCTTGATCGATGTAGAGCTCACGACCAAAAGGAACTTTACGCATCGGCATGTCTTCACGCGCCGGGTGGCCTGGCACCTGGTACACTTCCTCGTGATCTTCCGGCATGTTGGTCAGCACCACTTTTAGCGGCTTGAGCACGCACATCGCCCGGGGTGCGTTATCTTCCAGGTCCGAACGAATGGCGTGGGTCAGCATGGCGATATCCACCAAACCACCGTCGGAACGGGTCACGCCGATCATTTCACAGAATTTACGAATCGAAGCGGGCGTATAGCCCCGGCGACGCATACCGGAAATGGTCGGCATTCGCGGGTCATCCCAACCATCGACGATCTGCTCATCCACCAACAGCTTCAGCTTACGTTTGGAGGTCAGCGTGTAGTCGAGGTTCAGTCTGGCAAATTCAATCTGGCGCGGCTTGGCGGGCACCGGCAGATTGTTCAAGAACCACTCGTATAGCGGGCGGTGGTCTTCGAACTCCAGCGTACAGATGGAGTGAGTAATACCCTCGATGGCATCCGACTGACCGTGGGTAAAATCGTACGAGGGGTAGATTTTCCACTTGTCACCTGTTTGGTGGTGATGCGCATGACGAATGCGGTACAAGATCGGATCGCGCAAATTGATGTTGGGCGACGCCATATCGATTTTGGCGCGCAGCACTTTTTCCCCTTCACCAAACTCACCGTTACGCATCCGTTCTAGAAGGTCCAAGCTCTCTTCGGCGCTGCGCTCGCGGTAGGGGCTAGGCTTGCCGGGCTCGGTCAGCGTACCCCGATACTCGCGAATCTCATCCGGAGACAGGTCATCCACATAGGCTTTGCCTTCACGAATCAGATGCTGCGCCCAGGCGTAGAGCTGGTCGAAGTAGTCGGAGGCAAAACGTACCGGGCCTGCCCACTCAAAGCCCAACCAGCTAACGTCTTCTTTGATGGCGTCAATGTACGCCTGCTCTTCTTTTGCTGGGTTGGTGTCGTCAAAGCGCAGATGACACTCACCACCAAACTGCTCTGCCAACCCGAAGTTCAGACAAATCGACTTGGCGTGGCCGATGTGCAAAAAGCCGTTGGGCTCCGGAGGAAAGCGCGTCACAATTTTGGTGACCTGGCCGCCCGCTATCTCGTCGCGTACTTGGTTGCGAATGAAGTTCGGCGCTGGGGTGGTCTCGTTGGTCATGGTGGTGTTGATAACCTCATGGTAGATGGCGTGCTGGGCAAACGATGCAAAGGCAATCAGGGTTAGCGCTTCGCGGTGCCGAGCAAAACCGCTATTATAACGTGACGCCGATGCACAGCGCCAAGGCGAACGCTTTTATTGAACAGGAATTTATCCATGATCGTATTACAGACGAACTACGGTGACATCACCATCGCGCTCAATCATGAAAAAGCCCCGGTTACGGCAGCCAATTTCGAGCAGTACGTGCGCGACGGTTTTTACGACGGCACGCTGTTCCACCGGGTCATCGATGGTTTCATGATTCAAGGGGGCGGCTTCGACCAGGAGTTCAACCAGAAGCCGACACGCGACCCCATCGAAAACGAAGCCGACAACGGTCTGCAGAACACCATCGGCACGCTGGCCATGGCCCGTACCCAGGATCCCCACTCTGCCACCGCCCAGTTTTTCATCAACGTCGGTAACAACAGCTTCCTGAACCACAGCGGCAAAAGCCTGCAAGGCTGGGGTTACGCGGTATTTGGTGAAGTAGTGGACGGCATGGACGTGGTCAACGCCATCAAGGCCGTGAGCACCACGCGCCGTGGCATGCACGCAGACGTGCCCGCCGAAGACGTGGTCATCGAGCGCGCCTACCTGAAGGATGCGGAATAACCGTCGGGAGTCTTATGCGTACGCTGCTGATCGCTGACATGCATTTGAGTAACGACACCCCTGAGCTCAATCAGGGGTTTTATCGTTACCTGGAGCATACCGCCAAAGGGGCCGAGGATCTTTACATTCTGGGCGACCTGTTCGACGCCTGGATCGGAGACGACTTGCTGGATACGCCTCACCCCCTCAGCGGGGTGGCCCATGAGGTGATCAAGCGCCTGCGGGCACTGAGCGATGCGGGCACGTCCATCTTTTTCATTCACGGCAACCGGGACTTTCTGATCGGCGAACGCTTCATCAACGCCTGTCAGGCCACCCTGCTGCCCGACAGTGAGCAAGTGGAATTGCAGGGCGTAGCCGCCGTCATTCTGCACGGTGACAGCCTGTGCACCAAAGATGAGGCCTACATGGCGTTTCGCGCCCAGTCTCGCCACCCTGAGTGGCAGGCGCAGATCCTGGCCATGCCGCTGGAGCAGCGGCTAGAGTTGGCCAAGAGCCTGCGTATGCAGTCTGGGGATGCCAACGCCAACAAGGCCGAAGCCATCATGGATGTGACCCACGCAGAAGTCGTGACCACAATGCAGCGCCATGGGGTGAACATCATGATCCATGGCCACACCCATCGCCCCAAGGTCCATGACCTCACCGTCGAAGACGTGCCTGCCAAACGCTTTGTGTTAGGCGATTGGGATAGCGAACACGGCTGGGATATTGTCGTGGAGCACTCGAGCGAGCGCCACCCAGAGCCCGTACTGCGCCAGTTCTCGCTGATCCAGCCGCCTGGTAGCGACAGCGAATCGCATTGAGCCATTGAGCACAGGCCCCGTCATGAAAAAGCCGATCACATGGATCGGCTTTTTAGTTTTAGCGCTCTATCCTGGCATCACTGCGCAGGTCATCGATCAATCCTTGAATGATCGCCTGAGCCCGCAGTTGTTCTGCCATTTGTGACACGAAAGCATTCATCTGCTCGTCGGCCTGCCCTTCGTTGACACTGTCCAATGCAACGACAGCAACGCCCTGAGGCAAGGTCACGGCACGGTAAACGCTGTCGCCCTCTTCAGGGTGTGGCATGCGGAACACTTCACGGATCAGCACCTGAGGCAGCGTACTGTCAGACTGGCGAGAGACGTTATTGGCTTCCAGCCACTCCAGCTCAACGGCATCGCCCGCACGGAGCAAGGCGATCAATTCTGCTGCCTGCTCCTGAAGTGCTTCTTGGCGCTGCTGAGCAGCAACAGCCTGCTCTACTTCATCGCGCACTTCATCTAGGGGCAGAACAGTTGCATCACGATGCTCGGCAACACGAAGCACTAAGCGGCGGTCGTTGTCGAGCTCAATCACTTCGCTGTTGTAGCCCTCTTCCAGCACGTCAGCGCTGAACGCCTCATCCAGCACGCCCGGCTCGGAAAGCGCTCCTTCACCTTCCCCACGCGCCAACCAGTCGCTCTCGTTGAGCGTCAGGCCGAGGTCATCCGCAACGGACTGCAGATCGTCTGCCGCGAAGCTCTCATCGATCAGACGCTGCACCTGACGATTGAAGTCATCATTGACCTCACGCAGCGCCACTTCCTGAGCCAAACGGTCACGCTGCTCTTCGAAAGAAGGCGCATCCAGCTCGGTAACCTGCAGAATATGGAAAGCACCGTCCATTTCGACGACCTGGGACGTCTCACCGACCCCAAGGGCAAACGCTGCGTCATCGAAGGCATCACCAAAGAAGCCGCGACTGATCACGCCCAGATCACCACCCTGCTCGGCACTAGCGGTGTCATCCGAAAAACGCACGGCGGTATCGGCGAAACTCTCACCACGGCTCAGGTCAGCCAGCGCTTCATTGGCTAGCTGCTGGGCCTCTTCACGGCCACGCTCGGAACCAAAGGTCACCATGATATGGGAAACACGACGGTTGGCATCGCGATTCTGCTCACGCCAGGCAGCGCGGAGTTCGCTCTCGTCCACAGCAATATCTTCAGCCATGGCCTGGCGGTCGATCACCACGTACTCGACGCGCACCTGTTCCGGGCGCTCGAAGCGTTCCTGGTTGGCGTCATAGTAGGCCTGCATCTGCTCCTCGGTGACCTCTACTTCATAAGCAGCATCATTGGCATCCAGCATCACGTAGCGGAAATCTCGCTGCTGGCCTTGCAGGTCTGCCAGACGCTGCTCTTCATTGGCCAAGCTGAAGTCACTGAATGCCAAGCCCTGCTGCAGTTGCTGACGCTTGATATCCATCCGCAGCTCTTCACGGAACGAGAGCGGCGTGTAACCCGCTCCTGCCAGACGATTCCGGAAAATTTCTGCAGAAAAGCGCCCATCCTGATCATGAAACTCAGGCAGTGTCACGATCATCTGGTCAAGCTGAGCGTCGGAGACGTAAAAACCGCCGTCCTCAGCATACTGACGCAGTAAAGACTGAGTGATGAGCTGGTCGAGCATATCGTTGCGCAGTGCCCGCTCCTGCTCAGGAGGCACTTGCCCAGAACGCAGCGCGCGCTGCACTTCTAGCTCAACTTGCTGACGCATAATGGGTTCGCCATTAACGCTCGCCACTTCATTGGGGTCGCTACCAAAGACACTGAACAGCGACTCCACACCAAAAAGCGCCATGGCCGCGACCATGACACCAATGATTATCTTGGCACCCCAGCTTCTGGAGCCATCTCGTATACTTTGCAGCATGCTAGCCTCAGATCATCAAAGCCATCTATTGCCCAAACCATCGGGCCAGAAAAGAACATGGGCGCATCGCGGATGCGATGCGCCCATTAGGTTACAGCAAACGCGAGCCAATTAGTTGACGGCGTCTTTCAGCGCTTTACCGGCTTTAAAGCTGGGCACTTTTGCTGCGCTGATTTCGATTGGCTGACCCGTTTGGGGGTTGCGACCAGTACGCGCAGCACGCTCTTTAATAGCGAAGGTACCAAAACCTACCAGAGAAACACTCTCGCCTTTTTTGAGGCTATCGGTGACAGACTCCACCATGGCATCCAATGCGCGGCTTGCCGCTGCTTTAGGAATATCTGCAGATACGGCAATAGCTTCAATCAGCTCGGACTTATTCACACTTCACCCCTTAACTGTTTCAAAAAATGGCTCTGAACGGCACGGCCACCAAGTGCATCAACCTCAAAGCATAGCTGCGTTTTATAGCAATGCCTTGAAACACCTGTCAAGCGACCGGACCGTGAAATGCCCGCTGCTCAAGGCATTGGGCAAACTTATTAAGTAAAATTAAAGCAAAACTGCTTTAACGCTTAATGGGTGCTTGCAACAGCATTTGCATTGAAAGACTTATCTGCGCCCTTTAATGAAGCGCCTTCGGCAACATTCTCTGCCAGCGCCACGGACAGCACGTCATCTATCCAGCGTACGGGGCGAATATCAAGCGCTCCTTTGATATTCTCCGGTACTTCCTTGAGATCTCGACGATTTTCCTCAGGGATTAAGACGGTCTTTATACCACCCCGCCTAGCCGCCAGCAATTTCTCCTTTAGACCCCCAATCGGTAATACTTCACCACGCAGGTTTACCTCCCCTGTCATGGCCACATCGCACCTTACTGGCCGCTGAGTATAGGCGGAGACAATCGCCGTTACCATGGCAATACCAGCACTGGGCCCGTCTTTAGGTGTGGCACCTTCGGGCACATGGATGTGCAGGTCTTCGTTTTCGAAGCGCTGGGGGTCAATTCCATAGGCCTGAGCACGCGCCTTCACGACGGTTTGTGCTGCACTTACCGACTCTTTCATGACATCACCAAGCGAACCGGTCTTGTTAATACGACCTTTACCTGGCGTCACTACCGACTCAATGTTGAGCAGCTCCCCACCTACGGACGTCCAAGCCAAGCCGGTTACACGACCGACTTGGTCCTCCTGCTCCGCCAAGCCATAGCTATAGCGGCGCACACCGGCATAAGTCTCAATCTGATCAGCGGAGAGCACTTGCTGCGCCTGCAGCTTGTTGCCTGCCTTATCTTTCGAGGTGCGCTCAGCTTCTAAGCGCTCACGCAGCACTTTACGACACACTCTAGCGATCTGACGCTCAAGCTCGCGCACACCCGCCTCACGAGTGTAGTAGCGCACCAACTCAAGCAACGCGTCGTCATTCAGCGCTAGCTCTTCTTCCTTAAGCCCATTAGCTTCTAGCTGCTTGGGTAGCAGGTAGCGCCTAGCGATGGCGAGCTTCTCGTCTTCGGTGTAGCCCGGTAGACGAATAATCTCCATACGGTCCAGCAGCGGGCCTGGGATATTCATTGAGTTCGCGGTACAAATAAACAGCGTCTCAGAGAGGTCGTAATCCAGCTCAAGGTAGTGATCACTAAAGCTGCTGTTCTGCTCGGGGTCCAATACCTCTAGAAGCGCTGACGCCGGATCACCACGGTGGTCCATGCCTAGTTTATCCACCTCATCCAACAGGAAAAGCGGATTTTTCACCCCGGCACGGCTCATACGCTGTATCAGCTTGCCTGGCAGCGAGCCAATATAGGTGCGGCGATGGCCACGGATTTCCGACTCATCGCGCACACCACCCAGCGCCAGGCGGACGTACTTACGATTTGTCGCGCGGGCGATGGATTGACCAAGGGACGTTTTACCTACCCCAGGTGGGCCTACCAAGCAGAGCACCGGCCCTTTCATTTTCCGTACGCGCTTTTGTACGGCTAGGTACTCAAGAATGCGCGCCTTCACTTCTTCCAGGCCGTAATGATCTTCATCCAGCACCTGCTGGGCTTTTACCAGATCGTGCTTAACGCGCGTGCGCTTTTTCCATGGAACGGCAATTAGCCAGTCCAGATATGAGCGCACTACGGTCGCCTCAGCAGAATTGGCAGCCATCATTTTGAGCTTATTAAGCTCTTGAGTCGCTTTATCAGACGCCTCTTTGGGCATCCCAGACTCTTTGATCGCCTGTTCGTACTTTTCGGCTTCGTTGGGTACATTATCCAGCTCACCCATCTCTTTCTGGATGGCCTTCATCTGCTCATTGAGATAGTACTCACGCTGCGTTTTTTCCATCTGCTCTTTAACACGCGAGCGGATGCGCTTCTCGACCTGGAGCAGATCAATCTCAGACTCAATCAGCGCCATCAGGTGTTCAATACGGTCGCGTACGCGATCCATTTCGAGCAGCTCTTGCTTGTCACCAATTTTCAGCGACAGGTGGGCGCAGATGGTGTCGACCAAACGGCTAGGGTCTTCGATGCCCGACAGCGAGTTAAGCACTTCGTTGGGCACTTTCTTAGACAGCTTGACGTACTGCTCGAACTGATTGAGCAGGACACGCACTAGCGCTTCTTGCTCACGACTGGTAAGCGGCTCGCTTTCACGTGGGATTAAGTGCGCCTGAGTGTAGCCCACTTCATTTTCTTCGATATCGATAACATCAGCGCGGAAGCTGCCTTCAATCAACACCTTTACAGTGCCATCAGGCAGCTTAAGCAGCTGCATGATGTCAGCGACGGTCCCCATCGCGTAGAGGTCCGCATTATCAGGATCATCCTGTGAGGCCTCGCGCTGAGCCACCAGCAGTACACGCTTGTCGGCTTCCATCGCTGCCTCTAAGGCTTGAATGGACTTCTCACGGCCAACAAAAAGCGGAATAACCATTTGCGGATACACAACCACATCCCGCAAAGGCAACAGGGGTAGACATTGTGTCTGATCGGCGTTCTGCTGCATCGCAGACGTTCCTCAAATTCGGATGAGTACTTGAAGGGTACTTAGCCAAGTACCTCACAGTATGAAAGGGCATGACACGATACATCACCGTGTGCTGGCCAGCCGTTTCAACAATAACGTAGAACAACAAGGGGCCGCCTAGGCGACCCCTTGGTTTGGCACAAGCGGTGAAAGCTAGGCCGTGGTACGTACCGAAGGGTTAACCGTCAGTACCGTCGACCCGCGCTTCTTCCTGCTGCGAGTAGATCAACAGTGGCTCGCTTTCGCCAGCAATGACGGAACCATCGATGACGACCTTGCTCACCCCTTCCAAGGAAGGAATTTCATACATGGTATCCAGCAGCACAGACTCTAGGATAGAACGCAGCCCACGAGCACCGGTTTTACGTTCCATGGCTTTCACAGCCACAGCCCGTAAGGCGTCGTCTCTAAACTCAAGCGTGACGCCTTCCATCTCGAAGAGCTTGGCATACTGCTTGATCAGCGAGTTTTTCGGCTCAGTCAAAATCTGAACCAGTGCGTCTTCTGTCAGCTCAGTCAGCGTTGCAATCACTGGCAGGCGCCCCACAAACTCAGGAATCAAGCCAAACTTGACCAGATCCTCTGGCTCGACATCCGCGAGTAGCTCGCCAACGCCTCGCGAAGACTCTTTGCTTTTCACGCTGGCATTGAAACCAATACCGCCTTTCTCAGCACGGTCGCGAATGACTTTATCCAAGCCAGCAAAAGCACCACCCACAATAAACAGGATATTGGCCGTATTGACCTGAACAAACTCCTGCTGGGGATGCTTACGCCCACCTTGGGGAGGAACGGACGCCGTTGTGCCTTCAATTAGCTTCAGCAGCGCCTGCTGTACGCCTTCGCCAGAAACATCACGGGTAATCGACGGGTTATCCGATTTACGCGAGATTTTGTCGATTTCATCGATATAGACGATGCCGCGCTCGGCTTTCTCAACATCGTAGTCGCACTTTTGCAGCAGCTTTTGGATGATATTTTCAACATCTTCACCCACATAGCCTGCTTCGGTCAGCGTCGTTGCATCAGCAATAGTAAAAGGTACATTCAATAGCCGCGCCATGGTCTCGGCGAGGAGCGTTTTACCGCTACCCGTCGGGCCAATTAGCAGGATGTTGGACTTACCTAGCTCCACATCGCCTTCACGTACTTCTGACTTCAGACGCTTGTAGTGGTTATAAACCGCTACAGACAGCACCATCTTGGCGCGGTCTTGTCCGATGACGTAGTCATCCAATGTATGACGTATTTCGCGGGGCGTAGGTAAACGCTCCTCATCGCTCTCGGCATCGGCTTCGAGAACTTCTTCGCGAATGATGTCATTACATAAGTCGACACACTCATCGCAGATATACACGGACGGGCCGGCAATCAGCTTACGAACTTCGTTTTGGTTTTTACCACAAAACGAGCAGTAAAGCAGTTTGCCACCTTCGTCCTTGCCTTTGCCGTCGGCCATTCGCGTACCTCTGTCACTGCGGCGGCTGACGCCGCCTGAAAAGCTCGTTAGAAAAGCAGAATCCTATCACGCTATCAGGATGTAGGTCGCTTATCCAGCACTGCGTCAATCAAGCCATACTCTTTTGCTTTATTGGCGCTCATAAAATTGTCGCGGTCAGTATCCTGAGCCACTTTCTCAACATCCTGGCCAGTGTGGTGAGCCAGAATTTGATTCAGTTTCTCACGAATACCGAGAATTTCACGGGTGTGAATCTCAATATCCGACGCTTGACCTTGGTAGCCACCTAGCGGCTGGTGAATCATCACGCGGGAGTTAGGTAAGCAGTAACGCTTGCCCGCAGCGCCTGCTGTTAGCAGGAGCGCGCCCATGCTGGCAGCCTGACCAATACATACGGTGGAAACATCCGGCTTGATAAACTGCATGGTGTCATAAATTGACATACCCGCCGTTACCGAACCACCGGGTGAATTGATGTAAAGATGGATATCCTTATCGGGGTTTTCAGACTCAAGAAACAACAGCTGCGCCACGACAAGGTTAGCCATGTAATCTTCTACCGGCCCTACCAGGAAAATCACACGCTCTTTTAAAAGGCGCGAGTAGATGTCGTAGGCTCTTTCCCCTTTGGCGCTCTGCTCAACCACCATGGGCACTAAACCGCCGGCGTTTTGAATATCAAACTCACTCATTCGGGTGATTCCTTGCGTCCGGTAAGGGAAAAGCGCACCCAGATAGGGTGCGCCACGCGATGAGATCAGGCGCCTGCCTGTTCGCCCTCTTCGGCCTTCTCATCTTGCTCAGCCTGCTGCTGAGCAGCAGCCAACGCTTGCTGGTAAGACATTTCGACGTCTTTGACGTTCGCTTGCTCAAGCAGCTTCTCAACGGCCTTCTCTTCGAGAATGGCAGATTTTACCTGGGTTTTCAGCTGCTCATTACCCATGTAGTACTCAACCACTTCGGATGGATCTTGATACTGCTCAGCCAGCTCTTCTACTTTGGCTTTGATGGCCGCGTCGTCTGCGTCCAGTTCATTGGCTTTGATCACTTCAGCTAGCAATAGACCAACCTGAACACGGCTCTTCGCCTGCTCTTCAAATAGCTCATTCGGCAGCTGGCTAACGTCAAAATCGTCACCCAGGCCAAACTGCTGAGCGGCTTGACGCTTCATGCCGTCCGTTTCTTGCTGAACCAGCGCGGTGGGCACGGGAATGTCGTTCGCTTTTTTCAGCGCATCCAGCACCTGCTGCTTAACACGGTTGTCAACAGCCTGAGCCGCTTCGCGGGTCATGTTCTTTTTAATTTCAGCACGGAATTTGGCTTCATCGCCGTCTTCTACACCGAAACGCTCGATGAACTCAGCATCAACTTCCGGCAGTTTCTGGCTGCTTACTTTGTGAACGGTCACCTTGAAGGTGGCGTCTTGACCGGCCAGATGCTCGGCTTGGTAATCCGCTGGGAAAGTAACGGAGATGGTTTTTTCTTCGCCTGCTTTAACACCGATCAGTTGCTCTTCAAAACCTGGAATGAAGCTGTTAGAACCGATGACCAACGCGTGGCCTTCTGCACTGCCACCTTCAAACGGCTCGTCGCCCAGGAAGCCTTGGAAATCGATGGTGACTTGGTCACCGTCAGCAGCGGCAGCGTCAACTTCTTCCCATGCGGCGTTTTGCTTACGCAAGGTATCGATCATTTCATCGACATCTGCTTCGCTGACAGACACAACTGGGCGCTCAACGTCTGTACCTTCGATAGAGGTCAGCTCAACCTGCGGGTAAACTTCCATTACCGCAACGAACTCAAGGTCTTTACCCTCTTCATTAACTTTTGGCTCAATCTGCGGGAAACCGGCAGGGTTGAGTTCTTTTTCTGTGATCGCGCGAACGTAGCGTTCACGCATCACTTCGCCTACCACTTCACTGCGCACGCTGTCGCCATAGCGCTGACGCACGACGGCCATTGGCACCCGGCCTTGGCGGAAACCGTTCAGGCGAACGTTTTTCGCGGTGTCTTTCAAGCGAGCGCTGACGGCCTCGTCGATTTCTGCTGCCGGCACTTGAATCGTGATACGGCGTTCGATCTGGGAGGTCGTCTCGACGGAAACTTGCATGAATTGTCCTCTAGCGGCTGGGCGTTGTGTTGATTGCGTAAAATATGTTCAAGGGGGCAATTTTAAGAACCCTGACGCATGGTGGCAAGCGCCATGCTCGCAAGATGGGGGCGCAAGCACCAATTACAAGGGTTTAAAGGTACAAAAATCGTTACTCCCGCGCAGACCACCACAGGGAAACCGCATGCAGCAGCAGACCACACGTCGCCGCGTGAGAGATAAAGACCTGCCAGCTAATCCAATCAGTAAACATGGCGTGCCAAGCCCCCATCACCAGCGCCCCGAGCACTAGCATGATCGCTAGACGCTTTATTAGTGCTGGTAGCGCCTGACGAGCCTCTTGAGACAGCATCCTCCACTGGAACGCGGCTGCGCCAGCCACTAGCACCAAGGCCATCAGCAGAAGGGTTTGGCGCGTCTCATGCCCTCCCACCATATAGCGCGGGAGCGCAGCGAGCATCACGATGCATAAGCCAACCGCTACGCTCACTCGCTTGGGAGAGTAAACCGTTTGCTGCATGGCTATGCTACCTTTAGCTTCTGAGCATCAATCCACTCCTCTACCCACGGCACCGCTGCATCATCCGCCATGAAGGTTTCCATCGCGTCGATTTCAAGGCGCTCACCTAAACGGTGGGCACCATGATCCTGCAGCAACTCATCTAAGGCTCTCCCCGCGCCACAGAACGTATCACCGTAGGAACTATCGCCAAGCGCGATCAACCCATAACGCAGTCCCGCCAGCGAGGGACTTTGATCTTTTAGACTGCGAATAAAGGGCACAAAGTTACCGGGAAAATCACCGCTCCCCGTGGTAGACACACAGAAAAGCGTTAGATCACTGGCTTGGGAAACATCGTCTACAGAGGGCTGTTCTGAAATATCAACGTCATAGCCCGCCTGCTCAAACAGCGGCTTTACCTGCTCAGCAACGTCTAACGCACCACCATACATGGTGCCGACCAGAATGGTTAACTTAGGCATTGGCCTACTCCTCGGCAAAGTTGTCGTACTGCGCTTTGTTAAGTCCGCAAAGTTCAGTCGACAAATACCTGATGAATTTGCTCAAATATTAACACGACTGACAAAAATGACGCACGCCCCACCATGGGCTACCGACAATCGTTCAACAGGAGCGCTTATGCAGCAGACCTTTGAGACATGGATCACGCCCATTATGGTTGGCGGCCTGATCATTTTTATGTGTTTTATTATTTGGGATCTCGCAAAAAAATCGAACGCAGGTAAATTTGGCACGATTATGTTGTTTGTGGTATTAGGTGCCGGAATGTTGGGCTACGTCATTAAAGTGGTGATCACTTGGCTGATTGAGGGTGGAGGTATTTAGCCAGATAGCGCCCTATTTGTAGCCTATAGCGACTAGGGTGAGGCGTCTCCGCGTCATCCCTCTCACAGAACCGTACATACGGACCACGTATACGGCTGATGCCATTAACTTACCCCGAATACGGGGACAGTGATGCCGGTTCTGACCCTGGTCAGATGCAATAACCGTAAGTCATTATGCAGGTAGGCATTGGGGATCGCATGGTGGGACAGCGGTGAAGCGCCATTACGCCAGGTTTGCATCTTGATGAACTTAAACGGGGGGCGATAGCGCAGCT
>NZ_JBSXNN010000026.1:0-6795 GCF_056857635.1 Vreelandella sp. L-15
GGCTTAGCAAGTAATGTCAAAGGATATAGGAAAATCAACGATGAATGGTATATCGTCTTTGACTGGGATGATTAAGTCTAACAAATGGCTGCTAGGGACTGCATTACGCTGCGCTTCATGCAGCCCCAGAGCCAGGCGTTAAATGCACATGGAAGTTTCGGAGAAAAATGTGAAGAAAGATGCAAAATTATCTGAGTGCCGAAAGTACCGGTTTGCGTTATGGCGTATCTGGGATGATTCAAAGCCCTATGTAATGTTTATTGGCCTTAATCCTTCTACAGCCGACGAAACCGAAGACGACCCAACTCTTACCCGCTGTATCAACTATGCAAAGTCATGGGGTTATGGTGGTGTGTGCATGGCAAATTTATTCTCCTTCCGAGCAACAGAACCAGAAGAGATGCTTGCGGCAACTGACCCCATAGGTCAGGGCAATGACGAGTGGCTTATTAAACTATCGGGCAAAGCTGGCCTTGTTGTTGCTGCATGGGGTAATACTGGCAGGCATATGGGGCGCTCTCAGCAGATAAGGCAGTTGCTACCTAATTTGCACTGCTTAAAAATGAATAAATCGGGTGAGCCTGCGCATCCACTGTATCAAAAAGCAACTTTACAGCCAGTGCCAATGTGCATTTAACAAGTTGCTCAAGTACGTTCCGGGCGCAAAAAGCGCGCCCTCCACGGGACAGCCTACGCTGCGCTTCGGCTGCCCCTTAGCAAGGCGTTAGGAGTTAATAATGGGATTGCTAGATCTGATTTTCGGTTCCAAAAAAAGAAAGGCAACAAATATTAGTCCTCGCGGCGGTAAGCCTGACGAGGAGATTACGTTCTTGGATAAGTTCATCAGAATTTCATCCATAGATTTCTTCGGTCAGTTCAGAAAATCCCCTTCAGGAGAGTGGATTGTAGGCTGGAGCGACAGCAACCCAGAAGGGAGTGCTGGAGGGCACCGTCAGAGCGGACATGGGAAATATGTTCTTTACAATACTGTTGAGAGGAAACTGGTTCTGCAAGGTAATTTGGAGCGGCCTAATTCCGCTGATGTAGCAAACAATGGCAGCTTTTCAATTGAAGATTGGCATTTTGGCAGTGACCTGTCTGGAACATTCTATGTGTTTTCGTGTTCTGGTGATGAACTTGTTAAGAAGAAGTTATCAGCAAATATCCTGAATAGCGCCATTTCAAATAATGGCCTATTGGCTGTTTGCCAAACTGCGAATTCCCCGTCCGGAGGTGATGGCAACTTGCTAGTTGGGTTCCGCGTGAAGGATGGGCATGAGATTTTCTCTATAAATCCTTGTACTGGTTGGGCCGAGAAATATGAGTTTGATGAAGATGATTCTAGATTTGGCGTAGTTTTGAAAGGGGTAGGAACTTTCTTCTACAGCTCAGAAGGGGTTCTGTTGGAGCCACAAGAATTCGATTTGGCGCGCTTGCGTAGCGATAGGTACGAAGTTTCTTTGTTTGCATCCGAGGAAATTGTTAAGTCGGATCAATCCAGCCAGGAATTGGTGGAGGAGGCCCTAAGAGCTAGCTTAAAAGCACTTACGACCGGGGCTGAGAAAAATAATCAATGGAAAGCTATGGCTTTGAAGGTAAAGGGCTTAGCCAATGAACGGCTTGGAAAAGATGACGAGGCTCTCGAAGCCTTCAATGCTGCTCTAGAAATAAACCCAAAGATAGGTGTAAAGCGTAACGCCAATGCGATCAGGAAAAGGCTCAACAACAAAAACTCCTGACAAATGCAGGCAAGGGACGCTCCTGTCGTCGCGCCCCTGCTGCAAGCGTTAGGTGCACAGAGAAGGAGGTACTATGGGCAGCGAGAGTCTGTTCACGAAATGCAAGACATGCGGTAAGGAGATATCAAAATCTGCGAAATCCTGCCCACAGTGTGGTGAGAAACAGAAGAAAATGACCTTCGTTCACTGGATTGGAGTTGTGTTTTTGGGATTGATCTTGGTTGGAATTATGAATACTCCAGAAGATGAGTCCTCATCTGGTGAAATGGAAGCATCTTCAGATGCCGCCAGTAGTGAGCGCTCACTTGAGTCAAGGATGCCAGAAGGGCAGCGTACCTTCGTACAAGTGGTATCAGATCATGCTGCGGAGTTTGGAGAATCTAGGAATGAATTGCAGGAATCTAGAGTACGCGACCGTAGGAAAGAAGCAATATCAGCGACATTAGATAGCCGTTCAATTAGTTTTTGGGTTGGTACGATTAATCAGCTTGAAACCAACATGGATGGAAAGGCAATTTTGTCAGTCCGTATCGCCCCCAACATTGATATCAAAACATGGAATAACGCGTTTTCTGACCTATCGTCAAATACGCTTATTGAAAAAGATTCTCCGATTTATAACAGTCTTCTTGATTTATCAAACGGGCAACGTGTAGTGTTTTCCGGTTCGTTCTTCCCTTCAGAAAGCGACTTTATTGAAGAAACAAGCATAACAATTCAGGGTTCTTTGAAAAACCCGGAATTCTTGTTCCAATTTTCATCCGTAAGACCAATAAACTAAGGAGTAAACCATGGCGTTAATCAATTGCCCGGAATGTCAGACAGAAGTTAGCGATACCGCGCTGAAATGTGCGAAATGTGGGGTGCAGTTAAGGAAGCCAAAACGAGGGTTCTTCGGAAAACTGGTAAAATGGAGTTTTATCGGTTTCAACATATTGATGGCTGTATGGCTTATCGGTGGTATGGGTGCAGCAACTGAAGGCATGGATGCAATGTCAGAAGCTGAGAGGGCTGGCGCTACAATCGGTACAGGTATTGGTGCGGCGATGATACTGGGGCTGTGGGTCGTCGGCGACATAATTTTAGGGTTGTTCGTGTTGTTTACTCGCCCAAAGTCATAAGCACCTAACAATCGCGTTAACTCGGACTGGATAAAGCTGCGCCGCTTCGCTATGCAGCTTTATCCAGCCGGTTACGCGTGGCGTTAATGGCCCGGCATTCGTGAGTTTTTGGCAGGTGGGGTGCAAAGGCCTTGGCACCGGGATTGGTTGTAAGCCCGCTCACTCTGGTGACCGCCAAGGCCGGAAAATGCGCTGTCTGGTTTGGTTGCCACAATGGCCAGCAGTGTTGGTATTCATGACGCGCCCCAGTCGTGGGGCCGTCCGTCTCAAATGGTAATCGGTCGGGTAGCGTTTGCGTTCTGGTTCCTTTCTCCATCCGTCGAGTTGGTGCAAGCTGTCCGGGAGAGGGCATGCGGCCTGGGTTTCCAGGCTTAACCATGGTGGTGAACGGCCATTAACCAGGCGGTCAACCGGACGCCAAAAGCGTACCGCTTTTGGTTCCCTCCGCTGCGCTCCGGCGCCGGTTACCTTCGCGTTATGCATAGAGAGTTATGAGAGAACTCATCGAGATCGTTATCAAGGTTTTTGCTGCCTACCTGGTCTTTAGCACTTTGGGGAATTACATTCCGCTTGCTCTGGTTCCAGACGCATTTAGTGGCCAACATTCGCCACACATTTGGTTCCTTGCTGCAGGCGTCTCTGTGCCAATCGTTATCGGCATGGTTTTGTGGCTCAGAGCGCCAAAGATCTCCAAGGCTGCTCTTTCCTCAGAAGCCAGCGGGCCTGTCATCCCAGAAAGCGGTGTCGTATCTGCTGGCGTGTTTTTAATTGGCGTTTATTGGTTCGTTCGCTCTGTAAGTGTGCTGCTGACTCAAGTGGGCTCTCAGGTGTCGATAAACTATGGTTGGTGTGTGGTTTTGGTCTTGTCTGTCGGTCTGATTCTCGGTAACAGCTTTATCGCCAAGATGTTCCGAAAGATTCGTGCTGCGGGCAACAATGCATAACCAATCGCTTAAGTACGTTCCCGGCCTGACGGCCGTCCACCGGACGTCCCTGACGGGCCGCCGCTTAGCTTCGCGTTAACGAGAATATGAACATACGACCTTATCAAGACAAAGACCGATTGGCGGTGATAGCACTATGGGAAGAGACTGGTCTCGCAGTGCCTCAGAACGACCCTGGGAAGGATATTGACCGGAAGATGGAGGTCGATCCTGATTTGTTTCTGGTTGGCGAAAGTGACGGAGAAGTCGTCGTCACCGTAATGGCAGGCTATGAAGGCCACCGTGGATGGATAAACTATCTGGCTGTCAGACCGAGCCACCAAAGGAATGGCTACGGCCGCCTTTTGATGGAGACAGCAGAAAGCCTTTTAGGAAAAAAGGGGTGCCCAAAAATCAACCTGCAAGTCCGGAACACCAACGCCGACGTAATTGAGTTCTACTCAGCTATTGGTTACGGAGATGATCAGGTTATAGGCATGGGCAAGAGATTGGTCCATGATTAGAGAATCGTTAACAAAGCGCATCACTACACGGCCTGTCGGCCGTCGGATGCTCGCAAGCTCGCACCGGTGTGCGCGGCGTTAAGTTCTTGGGAGTTCCGTGAAGATTCGATACATAAAACTAGGCGACGGCGGGAAGTGGGAACGCCACTGCATCGAAGAACAGCAGACGCTTAGACTCGGGTACGAAAGCCCACACCATCAGGAATCGTTAAGTGGTGAATGGGATACTGTTCGCAATTTTTGGCTTTCTGCTAGAAATGGAAATCAAGGCGCGGCGAGCCGCGACTTGAATCAGATTCGTGATTTTTATGAGCTTTCAGAATCAGATATCTGGATTACGTTTTACCAGAGAAGGCTGTACTGGTGCCATGCTCATAAAGAAGTTCACGAACTCGAGGATGGCAGTAGAATCAGAAACGTCATAGGCTCCTGGAGTTGTTACGATAAGAAAGGAAGCCCCCTTTCCATCGAGAATATCGATGGCAGAATTACGAAGGTTCAGGGGTATCGTGGCACTATTTGCGGGGTCGAGCTTCCAGAATATCTGCTGAGAAAAATTAACGGCGAAGTTCAGCCTGAAATTCAGTCAACGAAAGAAGCTTTGGCAGCTTTGAAGGTTAATATTGAAAACCTTATCAAAGGGCTGTGGTGGAATGACTTTGAACTACTCATTGACTTGATTTTTTCCCAGTCCGGTTGGCAGCGGATATCAGTGCTAGGAAAGACAGAAAAGGATATCGATCTTGACGTCTTTTCTCCTGTTACGCAGAAGCGCGCGTTCGTCCAGGTAAAGTCCACCACAACAGCGAATCAAATCCAAAGCTACCGCGAAATATTCAACCAACACCATCAGTATGACGAGATGTATTTTGTCTTTCATACCTTTTCAGGAAATCTCGAGAACCTGAACATAGATGATCCAAGGGTTGCTGTGTGGGATATTTCAAGAGTAGCCGATTTAGTAATAAACGCAGGTTTGATAGGTTGGCTGCTTGCGAAGAGAACTTAACAATCGGCTGCACAGCGACCGGTTTTCCGCCGCTTCGCGGCTCCAAACCGACGCGTGAGCCGGGCGTTAGAGTCATTAGCGCCAGATTGTGAAGATAATTGGATAAGGAGATAGTTCGTGCCCTACTTACATAATTACAGACTGTTTATAAGCCATGCGTGGAGCTATAGCGAGAGATACGAGCGCGCTATCAACTTCATCAATGATGCTCCAAATTTTTCTTGGACGAATTTTTCTGTGCCGATTGACAGAAAGTTCGAACAGATGTCTCGACGGGACTTAGAAGAAGAACTTCGTCAACAAATTCGCCCCGTTCAGTGCGTGGTTGTTCTGGCAGGAATGTATGCAGCTCATAGCGACTGGATTCAATTTCCTGAATCCGTGAGACCGGCCCCCGGAAGCACTTCTAACCCACTGACCTGCATGGCAATATAGCCATTATCGCCATTCACCCAGACAGTGCCATGCCTAACATAAAGTTCCGCGCCAGTTGCCGCACCCCCACCAGCCACGCCGGGCTGTCCATCATCGGGCAATGCTTCGAGATCGCTGGCGTCGACAGCATCGACAGCCGCTTCCCCACCACGCTGGGCATGCGCACCAGTGACGTGATCAAGAGCTACCTGGGCCTGCTGTGTCTGGGCATGAGCGACTATGACGCTGTCGAGAACGGGCTTGCGAAAGCCAACTTGCACGGGGCGAATGATCAAAAAGTGCTCGCTGGCGGTGATAGGGAAAGTGTCGGCGCCGGCTTCACGGATTCAGGTATCAGTGAGAAAGACTCTGTGGCTCGCCTGAGAAGCCTATCGAAACCACCGATACCGGCTTCGTGCAAAGACAGCTGCATGCCTAAAGCGATGGTTTCTTAAAGGTGGGACACACCTCGTCGGGCTCTTGGCGGAAATGTTTTGACAGCTAGCCCGGATTTCTCACAGGGTATAAAAGAAAGCGGCTGAAAGTGCTATGATTTCAATAACCTAACCAATCCATCAAGCACCAACAGCCGCTTCCAAAATGGTACCTGAAAAGCTGACCTTCTCGCCACTCTCACGCCGCCAAATTGAAGCCGACTTCTCCGGGGGCCACATTACGTCGGACGCCGGATTACTCCTGCTTCGTGAAGTCGATAAACAGCATCGCCTGACACGCCGCTTGGCCGCCGTGCTTCATGATCCCCGCGCACCGGAACAGGTTCGTCATAAGCTCAACACTTTGGTTCGTCAGCGGGTGTTCGGTGTCGCCGCTGGCTATGAAGATTTCAACGACCATGAGGCCCTGCGCTATGATCAGGCCCTTCAGACAGCGCTCGGTGAAGAGGATACGCTGGCAGGCAAGTCGACGCTGTGCCGGGTGGAGCAGAACGCCGATCGGCAAGCAATAGTGAAGGCCCATGAGTTGCTGTGGCATCACTTCATTGAACAGCATGACGAACCACCAAAGGAGATCGTGCTGGACTTTGATGGCACCGACATCCCCGTG
>NZ_JBSXNN010000027.1:0-70022 GCF_056857635.1 Vreelandella sp. L-15
GCGGCAGACACCCTTGCTGTTCAGCTAACGGTTCCCGCTATCAGGGTCCGTAGGGGACTTTCACCCCCAAGTCATCCTGTGAGGCACCACCCTCAGGAATAGCGCCAGTCAAGGCGCTGCGCGCCATGCCTGGCGCACAACAAAAACCCCGCCCCGCAAAGCGGTGACGGGGTTTTCCGTATCCGAGCGCCGTGCGCCCGTGAAAAAAGTGGCGATTAAGCCAGTTTTTCCTTGATACGCGCCGACTTACCGCTGCGCTCACGCAGGTAGTACAGTTTGGCTTGACGAACGTCACCACGACGCTTGACTTCGATAGAGTCAACCAGCGGGCTGTAGGTCTGGAAGGTACGCTCAACGCCAACACCGTGGGAGATTTTGCGTACGGTGAAAGCGGAGTTCAGGCCGCGGTTACGCTTACCGATGACCACACCTTCAAACGCCTGCAGACGCTCACGAGTACCTTCTTTTACTTTAACCTGAACGACGATGGTGTCGCCCGGTGCAAAAGCAGGAATCTCTTTGCTCATTTGCTCGGCTTCGATCGCCTGGATCACCTTGTTCTTGCTGCTCATCTTCATACTCCTAAATAACGTAATGGCTTGCCACGCAGTCGTGGAAGGGGCAAACCGTGATCCCGGCGCTCGAAGCGAGCTACGCGGGAGTCGTTATGGGTGACGCAGGTACGTAAGCTTACTACTGTATCCGTCCTGCACCGCCGCTCTGCCTACTCCGCTTTACCCAACGTAGCGGACAGAGCGTGTTCCTCGATAAACTCGTCTAGCAGCACTTGCTGCTCGGCGTTAAGGGTTCGCCCTGCTAACAGATCAGGACGACGCTGCCAGGTACGCCCCAGCGACTGCTTTAACCGCCAGCGCTTGATGGCTGCATGATTTCCGCTTAGCAGCACCTCAGGCACTCGGCGCCCGTCGATGACTTCAGGACGGGTATAGTGCGGGCAGTCTAACAAGCCGTCATTAAACGAGTCTTCGATAGCGGAATCCTGGTGGCCCAGCACGCCGGGTACCAGCCTTGCCGCTGCGTCGATCAGCACCATCGCGGGCAACTCGCCGCCGCTCAGCACATAGTCGCCAATCGACCACTCTTCATCGATGTCACTCTCCACCACGCGCTCATCAATGCCTTCATAGCGCCCGGCAACCACTACAAGAGGGCCTGCCGAGGCGAGCACTTGAACGCCCTGCTGATCTAACCGGCGCCCTTGGGGCGATAGGTAGATCACCGTCGGCGTGAGACCGGTTGCCTGCTCGGCACGTTGGCGAGCATCAAAGATAGCCGCCCGGAGGGTGTCTACCTTCATTAGCATACCGGGGCCGCCGCCATAGGGGCGATCGTCCACGCTGCGGTGGCGGTCGGTGGCATAATCCCGCGGATTCCAAAACTCTAGGGCAATGCGCTGTTTCTCTACCGCCCGACCGATCACGCCCTGCTGGGTAATCGCATCGAACATCTCAGGAAACAGCGATACCACACCAATCCACATCGCTGGTGCGTCTGTTTGGCTGCCTGCAGACTCCTCTGCTGCCACCGTTGCATCCGTCGCCGTAAGTTCGTTCAAAGCGTCTTGGCTCATCAAAACTCAGGGTCCCAGTCAACCACCATACGGCCGTCTTCCAGGCTGATCTCAACGATCACATCATCGGGCAGGAAGGGTAACAGCCGCTCGCGCTTATCGATTGCGTCGTTATCACCGCGTACCACCATGACATCGTTCGCGCCGGTTTCAAACAGGTAGCTGACCTGCCCTAACCGCTCGCCTGACTGAGTGAAGACAGTAAGGCCCTCAAGCTCATGCCAGTAATACTCATCGTCGGAAAGCTCGGGCAGTGACTCTTTCGGCATCAGGATATCCGCTTGCGCCAGCGCTTCGGCTGCCGTTCGGTCATCCACACCTTTTAACTGCACCACCAACCCTTTACCTTGCCGACTCCCCTGAACCACGGTCATACGCGTGAGGGTTTCCCCTTGGCGCACCCACCACTCAGGGTACTCTAGAATGCTGTCCATGGGGTTGGTATAGGAGTACACCTTCAGCCAACCTTTAATCCCGTGAGGGCTAGTTAGCTTACCAAGCACCACATGTGTGTCGTCAGTATGGCTAGTGTTAAAACGCGTCATTGACGACCACTCCAGCTACAACAGCATCTATTGCTATGACTTGCGACGGGCAACAGGCTTAGGCCTGCTTGCGCGCTTCTTTAACCAGCTCAGCAACACGACCAGACAGCTGGGCGCCTTGGCTCTGCCAGTGAGTAACGCGATCCAGATCAACACGCAGACGCTCTTCTTGACCACGGGCAACCGGATTGAAGAAGCCGATACGCTCGATGAAACGGCCATCACGGGCGTTGCGAGAATCGGTAACAGTCAGGTGATAAAAGGGACGCTTTTTGGCGCCACCACGTGCCAAACGAATGGTAACCATACGATAACTATCCTTCGGTTGAGGTTACGAGAGTGGGGCATAGCGCAAACCGCTATCAGAACACTCGTCATACTGTTTTCTTGGCGCACCACCTGCTTATATAAGCCAAGGCGACACACCATCAGGACCTTCATTGGCAAGTATTGGGGCCGTGCTAACGCACATTTTGCCAACACCCACGCATGAAGAGGCCGCATTCTACGCAAATGCGCTCGGCTTGGAAAGCCTGACAGCCAGAAAACTCACAGGCCGTCAACCTTACCAAGCGCATCAGAACGCGACGACAGGTACCATTTAGCGCCAGGGTAAGCCGCCAGGACCACCCATGCCGCCCATACCACCGGGGCCACCCGGGCCGCCGCCGCCACCCATCATGCCCGACATACCGCGCATCATTTTCTGCATGCCACCTTTCTTGCCCGCTTTCTTCATCATCTTCTGCATCTGCTTGTGCTGCTTTAGCAGGCGGTTCAAGTCAGGCACCTGCAGGCCCGCCCCCGCTGCTATGCGGCGTTTGCGCGAACCGTTAATGATGTCGGGCTTGCGGCGCTCTTTGGGCGTCATGGAGTTGATCAGCGCTTCTAGCTTGCCTAGCTCCTTCTCAGGGCCGGGGCCTTGCGCCAGTTCGGCCATTTGGCCCATGCCCGGCAGTTTGCCGAGCAGGCCGCCCATGCCGCCCATTTTCTTGAGCTGCTGAAGCTGGTCACGGAAGTCCTCAAGATCAAAGCCATCGCCCTTCTTCACCTTACTGGCAAGCTTGGCGGCCTTGTCTTTATCCACCGTGCGCTCGGCTTCTTCGATCAGCGACAGCATGTCGCCCATACCAAGAATTCGAGACGCGACCCGGTCGGGGTGGAAAGGCTCTAGCGCATCGACCTTTTCACCAACCCCCATAAACTTGATCGGCTTACCCGTGACATGACGGACAGACAGTGCAGCACCACCCCTTGCATCACCATCAGCCTTGGTCAGGATCACACCGGTCAAGGGCAGCGCTTCATTGAACGCCTTGGCGGTATTTACCGCATCCTGGCCAGTCATGGCATCGACAACAAACAGCGTTTCTTGGGGAGAAACCGCCTTATGCAGTGCCTGAATTTCCGCCATCATCGCTTCATCGATGGCAAGGCGGCCTGCAGTATCGACTAGCACTACGTCGTGGAACTGAATTTTAGCGTGCTTGATGGCCGCGTTGGCGATGTCGACCGGCTTCTGATCAGAGCGGGAGGGGAAGAAGTCGACCTGAACCTCTTTCGCCAGGGTTTCAAGCTGGTCGATGGCCGCCGGACGGTAGACGTCTGCCGAGACCACCAGCACTTTTTTCTTTTCGCGCTCGCGCAGGTAGCGGGCCAGCTTGGCGACGGAGGTGGTTTTACCCGCCCCCTGCAAACCGGCCATCAGCACGACAGCGGGAGAGCCTTTTAGGCCAAGGCCTTCATTGGCCTCGCCCATAATCGCTTCCAGCTCTTGCTGGACGATTTTGACGAACTGCTGGCCCGGCGAGAGGCTTTTCGACACCTCTTGGCCGACCGCACGCTCGCGCACCCGCTCAATAAAGGCTTTAACTACCGGTAGCGCTACGTCTGCCTCAAGCAGCGCTTTGCGTACTTCACGTAGGGTATCTTTGATATTGTCGTCGGTTAGCCGTGCTTGGCCTTTGATCGACTTCAGCGTCTGGGAAAGACGCTCGCTCAGATTCTGAAACATGGGGCCTCTGCCTCCGTCGCTGTCGCCGGGCGTATTCACCGGACGAATGTGGCCGAGATTATACGCGCTCGCGGCCTGAGTCTCCATGGGCGTCAGCGTTGGCGCTCGATGGCTGTGCGACGCCGCCTTGATTGGTTATAGTAGGCGGGCCGATCTAGATGACCGGAAAATACATTGAGGCGTCCTGACTGGGAGGTATTGCCACTCGGATACAGGCGCTGTTCTGACCCTATTCTTCTCAACAACGCGCTGCAAGGCGCATGGATAGCATCATGCAGGCGCTCCCGTTCGCCACGATCGCTTTTATACTCTATGTCGCCGCTGCCATTTGGCAGGGCATGACGCTGTTTCGCCGGGTGCCTCCCCGCCAGGGCATGGTACGTCTGCTAGGCGCGCTGGGCCTACTGTTGCATATTCCCGTGGTCGTGCAGTTGGTGGGGGAATCACCGGGGCTGCTGCCCGGCTTTACCACCAGTGCCACGTTATTGATGGCGGTGGCGGTGAATGTGGTGCTGGTGGCCAGCCTATTCAAGCCAGTGCTTAATGCGGGCATCGCGCTGTTTCCACTTGCTGGCATTGCCCTGATTGTGGCCACTTGGCTGCCTAGCCAGGGCAGCCATAGCGGCTTAACACCGGGTATTTTGCTGCATGCCGTGAGCTCTGCTCTGGCGTTTGCCGTGCTCGCCATTGCCGCCGTGCAAGCGGTGCTGGTGGGATTGCAAAACCAGGCGCTGCGTCACCACCATATTCGCGGAATCGTTCAGTCGCTGCCACCGCTGACCACCATGGAGCGGGTGCTGTTTGAACTGGTCTGGGCAGGCATTGTGCTGCTGACACTCTCAATTATCAGCGGCTTAATCTTCCTCGATAACCTGTTTGCTCAGCACTTGGTTCATAAAACTGTTCTCTCACTGGGCGCCTGGATCATTTTCACCACGCTACTGGTGGGCCGCTACCGTTTTGGCTGGCGCGGCATGCGTGCCGTGCGCTGGACCCTCGGTGGCTGTGCCCTTCTGCTGCTGGCCTACTTTGGTAGTAAATTCGTGCTGGAAATTCTGCTTAACCGCTAAGCCTGCGGGCTTAGTGGTGATCGCGTTAGTAAACGCGCGCTTGACACGCCACTGCCATGCTTCTAAAAATCGAGCTTAATACGCCATAAAGGAACTTTCGACTTGAGCGACGACTTCCCTCTGGGGTTACTGTTCGGCCTGCTAGCCTTACTCATCCTGCTGTCTGCCTTCTTCTCTAGTTCTGAAACGGGCATGATGTCGATCAACCGCTATCGACTTAGCCACCAAGCCAACAGCGGCGACCGTAGCGCCAAGCGCGTGATGCGCTTGCTCACCCGCCCTGATCGACTCATTGGCGTTATTCTGATTGGCAATAACTTCGTCAATAACTTGGCAGCCTCCATTGCCACGATTATTGCCATCCACTTTTTTGGCGATGTGTCCGGCCCGGCTATTTCCACCGCGTTGCTCACCATCACTATTCTGATTTTCGCGGAAGTTACACCCAAAACCTACGCGGCCATCAAGCCTGAGCGCATTGCTTACCCCACCTCCTACGCCCTGGAGCCGCTGCTAAAGCTACTCTACCCCTTGGTATGGCTGGTCAATGTGATGTCGAACGGTCTGCTAAGGCTGATTGGCGTGAAAAGCGTGGATAACGGCGGCGATAGCCTGACCCGTGATGAGCTGCGCACCGTGGTACATGAAGCGGGTACGCTGATTCCCTATCGCCACCGCGCCATGCTGCTGTCGATTCTGGATCTTGAGAACGTGACGGTGAACGACATCATGGTGCCCCGCCATGAAGTATTGGGCATCGACCTGGACGACTCGCTGGAAGATATTCTGACCCAGATCCGCACCAGCCAGCACACACGCCTGCCGGTCTATAAGGGCGATATCAACAACATTATTGGCATGCTGCACCTGCGCAACGCGGCGCGCTTTTTATCCCGCAGCGAAGTCACTAAAGCGGCGATTGTTCAAGAGGCACGCGAGCCCTACTTCATTCCCGAATCCACACCGCTGCATACCCAGCTGCTGAATTTTCAAAAGCAGAAGCGGCGGATCGGCATCGTGGTGGATGAGTACGGCGATGTAGAGGGGCTGGTGACACTTGAGGATATTCTCGAAGAGATCGTCGGCGAGTTCACCACCGACGTTTCCGAAGATGACGAGATTCACCAGCAGGATGATGGTAGCCATGTCATTGAAGGCACGGCTAACATTCGTGAGATCAATAAGATGCTGGGGTGGCAACTGCCGACCGACGGCCCAAAGACGTTAAACGGGTTAATTCTTGAGCACTTAGAAGCTTTCCCAGAAGGCCCAGCCTGCCTGCAGATCGGCAACACGCGGATGGAGATTCTGGAAATTCGCGATAACCTGATCACCTCAGCGCGCTGCTGGCAAAAGCTGCGCTTGCCCCGCCGCTAATCCTGCTGTCGCGACTGGCAACGGGCGATCTCGCTATCGCCCGCGGCCTTCAATGCCCTAACCCGCTGCTCCAAGAAGCGCCTTAACGCCACACCCTCGACTTCATGCACTAAAATGGGCGGACCAAAGTGCAGGCTCACTGGCGCTCTAAACCGCGAAGGCCACTTCTTTAGTGCTTTGCCGCCGTAGTGGGAGGTCCACGACCCCCAGAGCCCCGCCAAGCCTGCCGGAATTACTGGCACGTTGTCTCGGGCGAGAATGGTTTCGAGCCCACGGCGAAAGGTATGAATGTCGCCATCTGGGGTTAAGCGCCCTTCCGGAAACACCATCACGACATCGCCCTCACGCAGCGCCTTGCTCACTTCATCCAGGGTGCGCCGCAGCGCTCCCGGGCTATGGCGTTCCGATTCGACCGGAATCGCTCCGACCAGTTGAAACCACCACTTCAGCCAGCGGGATTCGAAGATGGGCTGATCCATCACAAACCGTAGCGACCTAGGGCTTCCACCGCCCAGCACCAACGCGTCCATAAAGCTAACGTGGTTACAGACGACCAACGCAGCGCCCCGTTTGGGTACGTGCCCTTGGCCATGCACCGACAGCCGGTAGCAAACGCGCATGGCCACGTAGATCACGCGGCGCAGCAAGCAGCGGGTGGTTTTGATTCCCCATGTCACGTCACCGCCTCCCGGTGTCGCAACCCGGCCAGCACGGTGCTCATGAGTTGATCCAATAGTTCATCGACTTTGAGTTGCTGCCCTTGCCAGTAGCCTAGCCGCTCGTTCAAGCCAAGCTGCACCAAGCCGTGAACGCTGCCCCACAAGGTACGGCCAAGGCAGCGTGCTTCCAGGTCATCCAGCGCAGGTTGATACTGCTTTAACGATGTCTCCACCTGGGTAAACAGGGCTTCAATCAGGTCGCTCTGGCGCTGGCCCAACTCCCCTTCCTGGGCGAGCGGGTAGTCAAACAGCAGCTGCCAGCGGTAGCAGTCTTGCTCCGCAAACCGCCAATAGGCATCCGCTAAGGCGCGCAACCACGGCTCGGGGTCGTCTTCGGCCAGGCTGGTAATGGTATGCTGCAAACGCGCGAGGGTTTCGACGTTGACATGCTGCAATAAATTATTAAAGCTGCCGTATAGTTTTAGCAGCGTACTGGGCGCACAGCCCACCTCTCTGGCCAGGGCACGTAGTGATAAACCATGGACTGGCTGCTTAGCCAACCACTCATCACAAGCGTGCATGACCTGCGCATGGAGGGCATCGGGCGCATGCTGTCTAGGACGGGCCATGGCGATCTCTTCAGGTCAACGGCAAACAGGGAAGAAGCCTCATCGCGCTTTAGCGTGAGCAAGGTATACGATAGGATACCTTACATCGAACACTGTTTTCGACACTAAAACGCGACATTTAACGTATTGCTACTCCCCCTCGCCATTTTGTACCAGCGCCGCAGGCATCGCGCATTAAGGAGATCGGCATGACGGGACGCCTACACGTACAGCGCCTATCGCTCGCCCGCCTTGCGCCAGACCTGAAGAGCACCGAGCCACTCATTGAGTCGCCCAATCTAGCCCCGCGTCAACCTGTGTCGGCCTTCCGCCTTGAGCAGGGGCGCTTAACACACACGCCACTGTTTTGGGGGCTGACGCCGCCGTGGCTCAAAGTGCTCGACCACGCCCCCCACTGCGCGCGGGCGGAAACACTGAGCAAGCGGGCCATGTTTCACGAGGCCTTTAGCGCCCGGCGCTGCGTAATTCCGGTCAGCGGCTTTTACGTCTGGAAGCCCCAGGCCCGCAGCAAACAGCCGTTTCTGGTCACCCAGGTGAATCGCGCGCCGCTGCTGCTAGGCGCGCTATGGTGCCGTTATCACACCACGTTAACTACGTTTGCCGACTCAACGGCGCTGATCAGTGTGCCCGCCAACGCTTGCTTATCGTCGCTCACCGACCGTCTACCGGTGATCATTCCACCGGAAGCGCTGACACAATGGTTAGACCCCAGCACTGATTTATCGTCGCTAACACCACTATTGATACCGGCACCGCTGGAACTGTTGGGCGCTTTTCCGGTATCAAAGCATGTTAATAACCCTGCCTACCAGTCACCCTCTTGCGCACACCCCACAGGGCCGATGCTGCGCTGGACCGTGTCACAGGAGCCGTAATGTTACGACCTACTTACGCTATTCCGCCCCGCCTCAAGGCGCGGCGTGCCGTTCTCGGCCTGACCATCAGCCTGCTCTGGATAGCCGCCCCCAGCGCATGGGCGGAAGAGAGCCCGGTGGCAGATGTGACCATCCCCAAGGTGAGCCCGTTTGATGACCGCGACTACCGCGTTTTAACGCTCGAAAACGGCCTGCAGGCGCTATTAGTGAGCGACCCGGAGGCTGATAAAGCCGCCGCCTCCATGAACGTGCGGGTCGGCAGCGCCCAGGACCCAGACGACCTGCAGGGGCTGGCGCACTTTTTGGAACATATGCTGTTCTTGGGCACCGAACCCTACCCGCAATCGGATGCCTACCAGCAATATATTTCCGACAACGCAGGCTCTCATAACGCCTTCACGGCCCAGCAGGACACCAACTACTTTTTCGATATTGAGCCTTCAGCACTGCCCGGCGCACTAGACCGCTTTAGCGAGTTTTTCCTCTCTCCGCTGTTTAATGCTGACCACTTGGAGAGCGAGCGCAATATCGTTCACTCCGAGTACATGGCGCGTATTCGCGATGAATCACGCCGCGAGAACGATGTGCTAAACCAGTTACTCAACCCTGACAATCCCACTACAGGGTTTGCGGTGGGCAGCCGAGACACGCTAGCCGACCCAGAAGGCGAGGCAACGCTGCGCGAGCGAGTGATCGACTTCTACCACCGCTACTACGATGCCAACGTGATGAACTTGGCGGTGGTAGCCCCCCAACCGCTGGACGAGCTGGAAGCCCTAGTGGTGGAGCGGTTTGCCGATATTCCCGATCATGATTTGAGCGCCCCCACCATTGATGCACCGCTGATCGACCCCGACACGCTGCCGCGCTACGTAGAGCGACAATCGCTGCAGGATCGTCGCCAACTGCGTTTCTATTTCCCGATTCCCGACCCTACCGACGAGTATCGCACCAAGCCAACTCAGCTCATCGCGCATTTACTGGGCGATGAGGGCGACGGCAGCCTACTGGCCGTGCTGCGCGAGGCAGGCTTGGCCGACGGGCTCTCAGCGGGTGTGGGCCGCGGTGATGGCAATGAAGCACTATTTACCGTCTCCATTAGCCTGACGCCCGCAGGTGCCGAACGCCTTGACGACATCGAAGCCACGCTGTTTGCCGCGATCGAGCAGATTCGCGCCGACGGGCTGGCCGAATGGCGCTATGACGAGCAAAAAAGCCTGAGCGAGCAGGCGTTTCGCTTTCAGCAGCACGGCGCTCCTCAGCAAGAGGCCACCCGCCTAGCCATGAGCCTCTCCCGCTACCCGGTCGAGGACGTGCAGTACGCCGCGTACCGGATGGACGGCATGGACAGTGAGCGCCAGCAGCGTTACTTGGACGCGCTGACTCAGGACAACATGCTACGTTTTTACTCTGCCCCGGATGTCGAAAGCGACACCATATCGCCGTGGTTTAACACCCAGTGGAAAGAGCAGCCGCCGACCGCCATCGGTCAGGCGCTGAGCGGCTTAGCCTTGCCAGAACCTAACCCCTTTATTGCCAGCGACCTCACCCTTCAGGGGGGCCAGGATGAGCAGCCTACTGCCTTGATTGAGACGCCTACGTTTACCGCTTGGCACATGCAGGACAGCCGTTTTAATACGCCCAGCGTCGAGTGGCGGGTGAGCTTGCAGCACCCCAGCGCCAGCTACTCGGCGGAAGAAGCGGTACTCACGCGCTTGCTGGCAGGCTGGCTGAACGACAGCCTTAATGAGTCGCTCTACCCCGCTTGGATCGCTGGGCAGTCATTTAGTGCTTACGCCCACGCGCGCGGTATGACGCTGTCGTTTTCCGGCTGGCGCGATGGCCAAACTCCGCTGATCGAGCAAGCCCTTGAACAGCTTCAGCAGGCGGATATCTCTACCGGTGCGTTTGAGCGGGTGCGCTATCAGTTACAGCGGGAGTGGCGCAACGCCCCTCAAGCATCGCTCACCGGCCAGGCAAGCCGCGCACTAGGTGAAGCACTACTGACGCCGCAGTGGTCCACTGCTGAACTACTGGAAGCGAGCCAGCGGCTAGAGAAGCGCCATTTGGAGAATTTCCGTCGGCGCTTCTTGGATGATTTGTACATCGACGCCATGGCGGTGGGCAACCTGAACGCCGAGCAGGCGCAGGAACAGGCTAACCTGATTCGCGGTGCGCTTACGCCACGTTTGACACGCGACGACATTCCTCCGCTGACACCGCTAGAAGTCAGTAGTGAGTCGGAAATACTGCATCCTCACAGCACTCGCGAAGAGTCGCTGGTGCTACGCTATCTGCAGGGGCGCGATACCAGCGTTGAGGAGCAGGCGCGCTTGAGCGTGCTAGCCCAGTGGCTAGACACGCCGTTCTACCAGCAGTTACGCACTGAAGAGCAACTAGGTTATATCGTCAATGCGGGCTATTCACCGATGCTGGAAGCCCCGGGCATTAGTCTGATCGTACAGTCGCCGGATGTGGATAGCAGCACCATTGCCGAGCGCATGGATGCTTTTATGGAAGCCGCAGAAGCGCGTCTTAACACACTAAGCAATGGCGAACTGGCTGCCCACCGTCAAGCGGTTCACGACCGCCTGAACCAACGGGACACTAGCCTGCCAAGCATGACCAACCGCTATTGGCAGGCCACCGCGCTCGATGAGGTGCGCTTTGACCGCCGCGAGCAGTTAGCAGCCCTTGCTTTGGACGTAAGCGTTGAGGAGCTCCAATCGCTATGGCCAGAACTTCTATCACGCCAGCTGGATATTCGCTTCAATCCCGGCGACTCGCCCAGCGACATCGCGACCTACCGTGAAGCGCGCACGCCGTTCGACGCGCGCTAACCCCACCGCCAGCTCAGGCATCAAATGCCTGGGCTGGCATCATGGCCTCAACAAACATCACCAACTCTTCGAGTATCTGGCGCTCTCGGTCTGTTAGCGTTTGCTGATTATAACGCTCGATTTCCCGGGCAAATGCTTTAAGCGTAAAACCCGATAGCGCGGGGTCGTTCATGCGCATCCAGCGAAACGCCTCCCACTGCTCTCGCTCCTCGCCCTCTAAGGTGTCAGGGTAGCTGCGGGCGCGAAAGCGAAACAGCATCTCTTCCAGGCGTGGGTCTTGAAAGGCAAAGCGCTGGCCTACCAAATCCCAAGGGTCCATGGCCAGCACTCGCTCCATCTGCTGACGGTCAGCGGCAGAGAAAAAGCTGCCGGAGTAGAGCATTAAGTCAGGGTCTTGAGGCGACTCTTCGTAGCCGCCGCTGAATACCTCAGTCACTTTTTGCCCCACACCGCTAGCCTCACGCAGGGTTTTCCAGTGCCCCCGGCAGGCGGCGATATCAATACCCAAGCGCGCCACAATCGCGCCGTACTCGCCCTTCTGCTCGCCCTCAACATCTTTCAGCACCGTGGCTGGGAAAATCACCGGGCAGCGGTTGATATGAATGACTTTGAGAGGAATGCGCGCCTCCCCTTCAGAGAGATCCTGCTGGCTGACGAACACCCGCTCACGAATCTGCTCGGCGCTGAGCGCCAGTAAATCGCCGGGGTCGACGCTTAAATCGTAAACGATCACCCCGTTGGGGTTCGTGGGGTGCTCCGCCAGCGGCATCACCAGCGCGCTGCAGCCTCGGCTGGCAGGATAGCGGCGGGAAATATGCAGCAGCGGCTTGGCACTGGGCAGGTCCAGCTGCTTGGCCACCGCGCGCTTGCCGCGCAGGCCAAGCAGGTAATCGAACAGTTTAGGGTTACGCGCTTTCAACAGCCGCGCCAGCGCGATGGTGGCGCGCACATCTGACACCGCGTCGTGGGCGCCCTCATGGGCAATGCCATTCGCAGCGGTGAGGTGCTCCAGTTTAAAGCTGGGAGCGCCATCTTCCCGCAGCGGCCACTCAATACCCTCTGGGCGCAGCGCATAGAACGCCCGCACCACGTCGATTAAATCCCATCGGGAGTTGCCGTTTTGCCACTCGCGGGCATAGGGATCAAGCAGGTTGCGATAAAACAGATGGCGGGAGACTTCATCATCAAAACGCAGGCTGTTGTAGCCTGCCACGCAGGTGCCGGGCTCGCTCATGGCGCTCTGCACCTGACGGGCGAACTCGGCTTCGGGAAGCCCACGACGCTGCGCTTTTTGAGGCGTGATGCCGGTAATCAGGCAAGCGGAGGGGTGCGGCAAATAATCATCGGCGGGCTTACAGTACAGCTCGATAGGGTCGCCGATTTCGTTGAGGTCGGCATCGGTGCGTAATGCAGCAAACTGAGCGGGCCGATCGCGACGCGGATCGGCACCAAAGGTCTCATAATCGTGCCAGAGAAAACTGGCAGGGGCGGCATTCGGTGGCGCCATGGATGCAAACTCCCTTGAGCGTGACAGCCCACCCATGCGCCGAGGCATCATTCGCTGGATGGGAACAAAAGCCCAAGCCTAGCACACCCGCGACGCTTCCCGCCGCCCCTCTAAGCGCTCCTTAACGTTTAGCTTTTAGGCAGCGTGACGTTAAGCTCAAGCACCGAACAGTTATCTTCGCTATCCAGCGAAATTTGAATGGCGTCGTCATCCACATGCACATAACGACGGATCACTTCGAGCAGTTCGCGCTCAAGCAGCGGCATGTAGTCAGGCTGACCACGTTGGCTACGCTGATGCGCCACGATGATTTGTAATCGTTCTTTGGCCACCGAGGCGGATTTCTTGCGCTCACGCTTCAAGAACTCCAACAGTTTCATCGACGACTACCCCCAAACATCCTGCTCAGTAGACTTTTACGCTGCATTTCATGGAAGCGCAGCGGCATCTCCTCACCTAGCAGGCGCGAAACGGTATCAGTGTAGGCTTGGCCCGCGTCACTTGAAGCATCGTGAGTGACCGGAACACCCTGGTTAGACGCACGCAACACCGCTTCTGATTCGGGGATCAGGCCGAGCAGATCAATTGCCAGAATCTCACGGATATCGTCCAGGGTCAGCATATCGCCTGACGTCACGCGGGCTGGGTTATAGCGGGTAATCAGCAGGTGCTCTTTCACCGGATCTAAGCTCTGCTCAGCACGCTGGGTTTTCGAGCCTAGCAGCCCCAGAATACGATCAGAGTCACGCACGGAAGAGACTTCCGGGTTAGTCACGACAATCGCCTCGTCGGCGTAGTACATAGCCAGCTGCGCGCCACGCTCAATCCCCGCGGGCGAATCGCATAAAATATAGTCAAAATCACCTTTAAGCTGTTCAAGAACTTTCTCGACGCCCTCTTGGGTTAAGGCGTCTTTATCCCGGGTTTGCGAGGCGGGGAGAATAAACAGATTTTCGACACGTTTATCACGGATCAGCGCCTGGTTTAGCCCGGCCTCTCCTTGAATCACATTGACGAGGTCGTACACCACCCGGCGTTCGCAGCCCATAATCAAATCTAGGTTGCGCAGGCCTACGTCGAAATCAATGACGACCGTCTTTTTGCCACGTAGCGCAAGCCCCGTCGAAATCGCTGCGGCGCTAGTGGTTTTACCGACCCCCCCTTTACCTGAGGTCACAACAATAATTTTGGCCAAGAGTCACTTCCTTCTTGAAGTCGTTCATTGCGAGCACGATTACGTTGCGCTACGCGCATAACGGGAACATCAATGTCATCAAAACAGCACACTGTAACGGATAGCGGCCGTGGCGTCGCTAGGCATGAAGCATTAACCGCCTCTCAGCCAAGCGGCTTACCCCAACGGCTTAATTTCCAGCTGCTCTTTTATGAAATGGACTTCTGCAGCGCGCCCTAAAAGCTGCGAGTCGATATCTTCCAGCCGCTTATAGTTACCCGCTACAGATAAAAGCTCTGCTTCCAGTTCGCGGCAGTAAATGCCCGCCTGGGTATTGCCATGAATACCCGCCAGCGCGCGCCCGCGCAGGGCACCATAAACATGAATACTGCCAGCGGCGAGCACTTCAGCACCGGCATTAACCGCACCGATTACAATCAGGTCACTACCTGCAGCGCTGACCTGCTGGCCGGAACGCACTGTCCCCCGGTAAAGCCGAGTGGTTACGGAAACGGCAGTAGCGGGTTTAATGTCATCATCTTCTGGCTCGTTCAACGGAGCGACAGTTTCCAACGCTCGTGCGCGCCCCTCTTCAACTGGCGCGAACCAGCCAAGCCCCAGCGCCCATGCCGATTGGCGAATCGGCTCAGCACCACCACGTACGGCCACGGGTAACAGCTTGTGGTCGCGGCATACGGCGCAAATCCGCTCTAACGCAAGGTGGGGCTCATCGAGTTTTTCCACGCTAAGCACAACGGGTGTATGCTGAAAGAAAGCGGGAGATTGCGACAGTTTGCCAGCAAGCTGCCGCCGGATACGCTCCGGGTCAGCGCTCGTTAACTCCATGACGGTCATCGGCAGCATGCCGCCCTTGAAGGTAAAGGCTACGTCGGCGCTGTTGGCGTTGAGGCTCATGGCCGAACTCCATGTCATGTTCAGGTAAGATAAGGGTAGCGCAATCTCGCGCTTTGCGTTGTGAATCGCTGGAAAACCCACAGCGCTACGACAAAGCTAAGCGACAGCGACGAGGACTGCAACCGCCTGCTCATCGATGTCTTATTTTTTTCACGTTACGCACCTCTTAGCAGGATGATCCATGCACGGACTGTTACGACGCCTGTTCGCTCCTCGGTGGCAACACCCCGATCCCGAGGTGCGCCGCAAGGCACTCCATCAGCTTGACCCTCAGCAAACAGAGCAGCGGGAGGCCCTACACACTCTCGCCAACGATAGCGACAGCACTATTCAGTTAGCGGCGCTGCTCGCGCTTGACGATCTCAATGGCCTGCTTGTCGCCTATGAGCAGCACAGCCAGGACGAAGCATGGTTCAACGCCGTTTGCCAGCGGCTCACCGGGGCTGAGGGCCATGTAGACTTGCAGCAACGCCAAGCTCACGTGGAGAGCCTGACCGATCAACGACTGCTGAATACGATTGCCATGCAGGGCGATAACCTGGGGCTACGTCTCACCGCACTAAAGCAGCTGACGAGTGAAGAAGACTGGGTGCAGCAGGCGTGCCATAACAGCGTCGCGGCGGTACGTCATCAAGCAGCAGAGCGGGTCAACGACGAAGAGAACCTAAAGAGGCTGCTTAAAGAGGCGCGCCGTGACCGCCAGGTGGTTCGCTTCGCTAAAGAGAAGCTCACCCAGCTGCGTAACGATGCTGAATGGCTTGCAGAACAGCAGGCCCAACGGGAGCACCTGCTCACCCAGTTAGAGCAGCATGCCCGCGCCCCCTGGGAACCGCTTTACGGTGGCCGCTTCCGCCATTTAGAAAGAGAGTGGCAACACCTCAGTCATCCGCCCAGCGTTAGCCAGGAGCAGCGCTTTCATCAAGCGGTGCTGAGCTGCCGCAAAACGCTCCACGACCATGAAACTCAAGAGCAGGCCCACCAGCAAAGCCTTGCCCGCCGCGCTGAAGCAGAAAACACCCGCGATCAGCTGCTAGAAGGGCTAGAAGAGACGCTAGAGGGGCTTACCCACGCCAACGAGCTGACCGCTCAGGACATTGACAGCCTACGCGCTCAGCGCCAGCTCTTGGGCCAGCGCTGGCAGTCGCTCTCGGACCTTCACCCGCCGAATGAGGCCACCCAGCAGCGCTACAGCCAAGCGCTCAAGCAGTATGAGCAGAGCATGGAAGCCTGGCAGCGTTGGCAAACAGTGAGCCTTGCAGTAGAGCAAGCCTTGGCCAACAGCGATCACGACGGGCTAGCAGAGCACGTCGCCCAGTGCCGCTGGCCAGCGACGCTGACGGCCCCATCGTTGCTCGCTCAGGCGCAAAAGCAGCTTGCCACACAACATGCTCCGCCCCAGCAGCCAGGCCTCTCCCTTAATGCGCTTAGCGCTGAGTTGGATAACTTTGAACACCTGTTAGAGCGCGGAGCATTTAAAAGTGCCAGCCGTTTACATCAGCGTTTAAAGCCCGCCATTGAAGCGCTGACAAGCGGCGATGCCAAACCGCTAAAAAGCCGCTTAAAGCACCTGGGTGCGCGGCTTGCCGAACTGCGCGACTGGCGCGGCTTTGTAGCAGGCCCTAAACGTGAGCAGCTCTGCGCCAGCATTGAGGCATTGGCAGACGATCCGCATATGGCGGAGTCTGCGCTTGACCGGCACCACCGCCAACTGGTGAAAGAGTGGAAAGCACTCGGCGATGCGGCGGCCAACAGAGAGCAATCGGCCCGCTTTCGGGCGGCCTCTGGCCGGATCCATGAGCGCCTAGCGCCCTGGCGTGCACAGCTTGACCAGGAACGAGAGGCCAACCTGCACGGCCGCGAAGCGCTGTGCGAGCAGCTGGAAACGCTGCTTGCTCAACCCGCTGAAGATGCCGACCCCGATATGCTGCGGGAGATTCGTGATAAAGCGCGCCACCAATGGCGTCACTACTCTCCGGTGCCCCGGGAGCGCTCCGAGGCCATTGGCCGCCGTTTTGGGGCAATCCGTCACCGCCTGCAGGCGCTCATTGACCAGCGTGCTGAGCAGATCGCCGCACAAAAGCGTGAGCTGATTGAGCAAGTGCAAGCACTGCAAAACGATAGTGAACAGCCACTGGCAACGCGCATTACGCGCACCAAGCAGCTACAGCAGCAATGGCGCTCGTTAGGCCGCGCGCCCAAAGGGGAGGAGCAAGCACTATGGAAGACCTTCCGCAGCGCCTGCGACCAGCTGTTTGCTCAGCGCGACGCGCATAAGCACGAACAAGCCAACCGCCAGCAGCAAACGCTTGACCAACTGCAGGCCATTATTGATGAAATGGATGGCTGGCAACCTACCCAGGCAGATGAATCGGAGCGGCTAGATACCTACCTTGCCAGTATCAGCCAGCTAGAGCCTATGCCCCGCAATCGCCGTAGCGAAGGGATGCAGCGCCGCCTCAGTGGCATTGTGCGAGCCAAACGAGAGCGTTTAAGCCGCCTAGAAATTGTTGGCCAGGTGCAGCAGTGGCATGCGTTACTACCGCTAGTGAATGCGCACTTACATGCTGACCAGCAAGCGCTCAATGGTGAGGGCGCACAGGCCGTGGAGGCTACCAGCGAGATATCCATTGAGCTAACAGAGGCCTTCAACGAAGCACACCAGCAGCGCAATCACGCTCGCCTCTCTACCCCACTGCCACTTTCAAGTGAGCAACAGAGTGCGTTAGAAGAGCAGTTGGCACGCCTAAGAGTCCATCTTTCATTGCTCGCCTTAGGCAGCGTCAAACAGCGTGATGAACCACTGCGACTCGCCATTCAAGTTGAGCGCTTAAACAGCGGCATTCATACTGAGCGCAGTAAAGCGGATGAGCTGGACGAGGTACTGGTGGCGCTGTTGGCGCTAGGGCCAATGCCCCACAACTTATGGCTGCAAGAAGTCAATGAGCTGGATAACCTACTGAGCCGTTTGGCCCGCCCGCCCCAGCCATAACTCGCTTACACATAGCGCTAGCACACAAAGCAAACGGGAGGCGCATCGCCCCCCGTTTTTTGCTTTCTTTCTTGTGAAAAGATCGCTGGTGCTTAATGGTAGGGCTTAGCCCATAAACTGGCCGCCGTTAATATCAATGTTGGCACCTGTGATAAAGCCGGACTCTTTGTCGGCCAGGAACGTCACCAAACGACCAATCTCTTCTGGGGTGCCGTAGCGTTTTACCGGAATCGTCTCACGAATCGCTTCACGAACCTGCTCCGGAATTTTCATAATCATGTCGGTGGCGATATAGCCGGGGGAGACGGTATTCACGGTAATACCCTTCGTGGCCGTTTCCTGCGCCAACGACATGGTTAACCCGTGCATTCCCGCTTTGGCCGCTGCGTAGTTCACCTGACCAAACTGGCCTTTACGACCGTTGATGGATGAGATGTTAATAATGCGCCCATAGCCATTCTCCAGCATTCCCTCAATGACGCTACGGCAAGTATTGAAGACGCTATTAAGGTTAGTATCAATCACTTGATACCACTGCTCATAGGACATCTTTTTCATGGTGCCATCGCGGGTAATGCCTGCGCAGTTGACCAGCACGCTGATCGGCCCATGTTTTTCATGGATTTCGCGGGCACCTTCGAGACAGGCGTTATGGTCGGACAAATCAACACCCGATAATGCGATATTGTTATAGCCGTCGGCTTGCTGGGTTTCCAGCCAGATTTTGGCTTTGTCGGGATTATGGTACCCCGCCACCACCAGATAACCCGCATCTGCCAACGAACGACAAATTGCCGTTCCGATTCCACCAGTTCCACCAGTTACCCAGGCGACGGGGGCTTGATTGGCCATTGACTACCTCCCTGATAAGACAAATGGCTTGGACTTTAATCACTGTTATGGCGTCGCAAGCCACTCTGAATAAGCGCATTCGCGCTTCTTTCACTCACAGCACGCCGCTTGTTCTATTGGGCGACACACCGACAGTAAGCTTTTTGTTATGCTGATTGAAAGCATAGCTTTACTCCCTCAATGTTGCAGCACGATGAAGATGACTGCCAGCAAGAAAGCGATTTATATGAGGGGTTGACTTAGCGTCAAAAATGCGTAGAATACGCCACACGTTGATGCGGGGTGGAGCAGTCTGGTAGCTCGTCGGGCTCATAACCCGAAGGTCATCGGTTCAAATCCGGTCCCCGCTACCAATATTTTGAAAGGCAGATCAGTTACTTACTGATCTGCCTTTTTTGTTTTTGTTTGTCTGCAAACTTCCTGTGACACATCTGTGACGTATATGTGACACATTCGCTCCGTTGCTTGCGTCAGTAATTTATTCTTACGACCTTCAGTCAACGGCTGGCAGTATTAATCATCTCTAATTTCCTCATGATTTTTTTGAATTTCTAGCAGATCGCCCACCTCACAATTGAAAAGCTTGCATAGCTTATCCAGTGCATCCAGCTCGATTCGCTGAGCAGTTTCTTTATAAAGAAGCGTAACAGTATTGCGGTTAAGCCCTGTTTCACGCGCAACATCCACAATCTTCATTTTGTGCTCACCCATCAAGCGCGCGAGATGACAACGAACCATCAAAACCTCCTGAAAATGCTTTTTTTGCTATCCTGAATGTCAAAAAACGATTGCGAATGGTTTTTTGCTGTCTAAAATGTCATCCAGGATCGCATTCTGATATTTGGGATGCCTTTTAGTCACGCAGAATACCACTCCTTTTGGAGGTTTTCGATGGAATCATCTTATACCTATCTCACGACCGAAGAGCTTGCCCAGCGCATCAAGTACGACTGCCGTACTATCCGACAGCAGCTAAAAGACAGCGTCCTTATCGAGGGCACCCACTACATCAAGCCATTTGGACGACGGAAAATTTTGTTCTTGTGGGAAGCCGTTGGAAAAGAAATACTTAAAGCCGCTCATGGCACTATTTCCATTCCGATGGCAAATGGAGGCTATAGCCATGGGTAAGGTTTCCTATAAGAACTGAACTACCTAGCCACCTGTTGCATTCATAAACCTCACTATTTGAACCTCACCATCCGTGGTGAAGTGATGACGCTCAGGTTTTTTCTTCATGGCCGCCACAATGCTCGCTTTAAGCCGCTGGGTATCACCCGGATAACGCCGCATTACAGCGCGTAAATCTACCGAGTGCTCATTGCCCAAGCAAAGGAGTAGTCGCCCTTCTGCCGTCACCCGAACACGATTACAGGCACCACAGAAATTATGGCTATGGGGAGAGATGAAGCCAATGCGCGACTGGCTGTCTACCATGCGGTAATAACGGGATGGCCCTAGGGTAGTCTCGGTGGTGGGCAGGAGTTGATAATGGTTTTCTATGGTCTCGCGTACCGCATCAGTGGAAAGAAAGGTTTCACCACGATTATGTTCGCTGATAGCGCCCAGCGGCATCTCCTCGATAAAGCTGATATCGGCTTGCTCATTCCGGGCAAAGTTTACCAAGTCGAGAATTTCGTCGTCATTGCGCCCCTTGAGCAGTACGGCGTTGAGCTTAATCGACTGAAAGCCAGCGCGGCGCGCTGCACGGATACCCGCGACCACCTGATCAAGATCCCCCGTTCGGGTTAATGCTTTAAAGCGTTCGGGCTTGAGCGAGTCGAGGCTAATATTGAGCCGATGTAGCCCGCCTTGCCGCAAAGCATCGGCATGCTTGACCAAGCCTGAGCCGTTGGTGGTCATCGCCAGCTCGCGCAGACCTTCCAATGCACCGAGTTTTTGCACTAGCGTGAGTACGCCCTGGCGTACCAGCGGCTCCCCGCCGGTTAGGCGGATTTTCTCTACGCCCAGCTCGACAAACGCCTGCGAAAGCGCGGCTATCTCTTCAAGGGTCAGCAGCTGGGCGCGTGGCAGAAAGGTCATTTCCTCAGCCATGCAGTACACACAGCGAAAATCACAACGATCAGTCACCGATATACGCAGGTAACGCACCGTGCGGCCAAACCCATCTACTAGTGCACTCATTCTACGGGCTCCTCTTGGGTACTGGCATTAACGGGCAGCCGGGCAATGAGTCCTTTTACCTCTGCGGTAACCTCGGTAATTGTTTGCTCATCATAAAACTGACCCCGTCGCTTGCGCAGGCCGTTTTCATATAGCTTTACGTGCTCTGTGGGTATCACATCCGCTTTGGCGAGACAGTGGCTGGCGCAGTGCATCTGGCACCCGTCAATGGCTACGATAGGGCGCCCGGAGCGGGCAATGCGCACCAGACCGGGCACACCACCGCCCACACCGGCAATGCAGGACATTTCTGCCTCTCCTGCATGGTCAAGACGCAGGGCAACGCTATTGGCAAGTTGCGCCACATCAGAGCAGCCGGAGCAGGCATAAATCAGTGTGCGGGGTTTGTGATGTGAAGACATACCCTCTCCTATAAAAAGAAAACAGCATCAGCAGCCACAGTGAGTATAAAAATTCAAGCGGCGAACTGATTAATGGGGTAGTAGTGGTAGGTGCTCCCTTCTGCTACGTCTGTTTCGGGATTGATCATTAAATAGCCATCGGCTTGGCTAGCCGCGCTGAGCATATGCGAGCCCTGTCCACCCGCTAACTGCGCCACCGGCAACTCTCTTGCCCAGTCCAGCACCACCCTTAACAGCTCACAACGCCCCCTGGGGCCGCGCTGAGAAAAGCCTGCCATAACGGGATAACTCTGCAACGCAGCGACACTTCTACCTTGCATGGCATGGATAAACGGCAGCGCCAGCAGTTGCCAGCCCACAAGGGACGCCACGGGGTTACCCGGCAGCGCCATTAACGGGGTGGAAGAGGAAGACTCCGCGCCTAGATAACCGAAAGCAAAGGGCTTCCCTGGCTTCATCGCGACACCATGAAAATGTAGTCCACCGCGCTGCTCGATCACCGGACGAACATGATCCTCTTCGCCTACCGAAACGCCCCCAGTGCACATCACCACATCTGCAACGGTTTGTGCGTGTTCAAAGGCCTGATGCAATGACGCCGGCGAATCAGCGATGACGCCCAAATCCAGCACGTCGCACTGAGCTTGCGCTAGCAGTACGCTAAGCATGGCGCGATTGCTGTCGTACACCTGCCCCGGAGACCGCGACATGCCAGGGGCAATCAGTTCATCTCCGGTTGAGAGCAGTGCCACCCGCAGGCGCCGTTTGACGGTCACGGCATTGATTCCATGGCTTGCCAACAACGCAATCGACGCGGCATCAAGAAACTTACCCGCGGCGAGTAGCGGGGTTCCCATGCGGGTCTCCTCGCCTTGACGGCGAATATTAGCGCCTACCACCACGTTACCCTCAAGGTGTATATGCCCGTGCTGATCAAGGGTGACCCGCTCTTGAGGCACCACAATATCTGCCCCCACGGGCACCGGCGCGCCGGTAAAAATACGCGCGCAGCCTCCTTTCGGTAGTAGCATGACGCCTGCGCCCGCCGGTACGCGCTGAAGAATGGGTAAGCCTGCGCCGGGAGGTGCCGCTTGGTAATCAGCCAGGCACAGCGCGTAACCATCCATAGCGCTATTATCCACACCCGGCATATCGAGAGGTGCGACCAGCGTTTCTGCCAGCACTCGCCCCGCCGATTGTTCTAGGGTGATGTTTTCTACTGCATTAATGGGCGTGGCGGCGTCGATAAGCCGTTGGCGTGCATCAAACAGATCTAACAAGCCGGGCGTGACTATTTCTGCGCAGTGACAGTTCATAAACGCACCCCATCATTGGCAGAGGTCGTTGTGTGACGCCCGTTACACAGGGTCGCTGAAGGCAGGACCATGGCGGCGAAGTTGCAGGGCCGAGTGCGGGCGTCCAGCTGCAAAGCGATAATTCTGTCCCACGCCAACGCACACGCTTTGGGCGAGCCGGGCATCGCGAATATCATCGTTCGGTTGGCCACCCCCGCGACGGCGCGAGACTGGATCGTCGCTGTGCCAATGGTCTTCAGGGAGTAGTGGCGGAACAGCTCGCCATACCCCTCAATCGCTTTGTCGAACAGCGGTATCAACGCCTCGGGAGTGGTATCCCGGGCAGTAAAACCGGTGCCACCATTAACCAGGATCGCGTGGATATCTGTTCGTGCAATCCATCCCGAGACCACGGCGCGAACCTGGTAGATATCATCAGGTACGATGCGTCTCTCTACCAGAATATGGCCGCTTTCGTTCAGATGCTTAACCAGCAGGTCACCGCTGCCATCCTCGTCGAAGCCACGCGTATCGGAAACCGTTAGTACTGCGATGCCAAGCGGGGTGAAAAGAGCATTTACAGGAACATGGGACATCAAGCCTCTCCTATTAGCTTTCCTACTGCATCAAGCTGCCGCCAGCATCGTCATCCAGAACAATCCCCTCGACGCCTATTTCGCTCTCTAACGCCAGCAAATAGTGGCGCAACGCACGTCGCGTCGCCTGCTCCCGGAGGCTGTGGCGCACTCGGTCGGCCACCTGATCGAAAGGTAACGCCCGCCCTTCACGCCGTTCGTCAATGATTACTACATGCCAGCCATAGCGAGACGCCAAGGGGCGCTCGTGAAGGCCTTCGGGCAGGTGCTGCAAAGCGCGATCCAGCTCAGGAACGGTCTGGCCTGACACTAGCCAGCCCAAATCACCATCCATCTCTTTTGAAGGGCACGCGGAGTGGTATTGCGCAAATTCGGCAAACCGCTCGGGTATGGAATTAAGTTCTTTAAGCAGTTTTTCGCCAAGCTGGTACGCGTCATCGCGGCCCTGGGAGTCATCTGGCGCCGCTGCTAGCAGAATATGCCTTACACGTAGCTGGGTCGGCTCGCTGAAGCGCTCACGGTGGGTATCAAAAAAGCGTTGGCAATCGGCTTCTCCCGGCTCGGGCACCTCAAGTTCCTGCTCAAGCAAGGCAGCAATCGCCGCATCCTCCTGCGCTTCGCTGGCTTCCTGTGTCGATAGTAGACCCAGGACGTTAGCTCGCTGGCGCAGCAGCTCTCTAACCACTAAGGCACGAGCCGCCTGAAGCTGGGCCTCCCCCGCCGTTTCGGCGGGGTGATACTGCATCTCTAACGCAATCGTTGCTTCATCGATACTAGCGTCGCCGACGCGCACCGGAGGCGGGGCGACACCCCCTGGTAGTTGTTCGATATCAATCATCTGCATGTTATTTCTCCTCTAGGCCTGGGCAAGCACAGCAAGTGTTTAGGCGCGACGGCGGACAAGCTGATAGCGCCGGGTCACATAGCCAAACGGTACGCTCCACACATGCACCAAGCGCGAGAAGGGGAACAGCAGGATGATGGTCAGACCGATAAAGATATGCAGTTTGTAGATCCATGACACTTCCTGCATATAGTCCGCTGCGCCGCCGCTAAAGAAGACGATGGATTGCGCCCAGCTGGAGAGTGTCAACATCATCTCGCCGTCCATATGGCCTAGCGAGAAAATGATGGTCACCATGCCAAGACATGCCTGTAAGACGATCAAACCCAGGATCAAGGTATCCATCATGCTCGACGACGCCTTTACGCGAGGATTGACCACTCGCCGATAGAGCAACATGGCGCCGCCCACCACGCACATGGCACCGGCGATACCGCCGACCACGATGGCAATCAGCTGTTTGGTACCGGCATGCAGGAAAGGCGCATAGACCCAGTGTGGCGTGAGCATGCCCACCAAATGACCGAAGAAGATGACGATAATCCCGATATGGAACAGGTTGCTGGCCAGGCGCATGTTTTTTGAGGACAGCATTTGGCTGGAGCCGGTCTTCCAGGTGAACTGGCCTTGGTCGTAACGCATGAGACTGCCGACCAAGAACACCGTACCGGCCAGGTAGGGGTAATAGCCGTAGATAAGATGTTGCAGATATTCTATGAACATGGCGTTTCTCCTTTTAGCGATCGGCCACGGTTGAGGGAGGGGAAGCGCTCCAGGCGGACGGCATGATTTTGACGGGGTCGCTGTGCACCGCATTCTTGCGTTCAGCAAGCCGCCGCCCTTCCGCAGACTGCAGCGCGCAGTCTTCGTCAGAAGTGGCCGAGAAGCGTACTGCCTCTTCTTCCCATACGGCGTCCAATGCTTCGGGCGTGTTGTCAGGCGCTTCTTTTTTGACCTGGGGCCGATGCTCTTCGACCTCGCCCTCGGCCCCAATTAACGCCAAAAGTGACAGCGGTACTAGCGCGTGATCCGCTCCCCGCTCCTCCAGTCGTGCGGTCAGCAGCGCCAGGATATGGCGTATTTCGCCCAGCCAGCGGCCGATCTCGGCTTCGTCGCACATCGAAAGGTATTCAAGAAATACCGGTAGATGATCGGGCAGTTCACGGGCATCCAACTCGAACCCGGCCGCGCTGTACTCAGCCATAAGATCCACCATGGCCTGACCACGATCACGGGACTCGCCGTGAACGTGTTCGAATAGCAGCAGCGAGGTAGCCCGTCCCTTATCGAACATGGCGACGTACTCGGCCTGCAGCTCAAGCAAGTCACCATCTTGGAGACGCTGACACCACACCATTAGCGACGACTTGAGAGCCGCCCCCAGGCGGCGCTCGGCATTGAGGATTTCGATGAGTTCACCGCTGGCATCCTGCAGTTCCTGGGTCGGGTAATCGAGCAGGCGGGCCAGTACGCGCAGGCTTCGCATACCCTGTAGCGGCTCGAACGACGGCTCTACCGGGGTGGGCGATTGGGTAGCGGCTTCAGTCATGACGAGACTCCTCAAATTGTGGCTGCGGGTCGAAGACCTCTACCGGTTTTACCAAAACGCTAGTCTGCTTACGGCCATTGAACAGGCTGGATTGGCTCTCACCGTGGCAACCATCGCCAAAGGTAAAACCGCATCCCCCCCTTTCGGGGAAGGCCTCGGTGGCCAACTCGCGATGGCTGGTGGGGATCACGAAACGATCCTCGTAGTTGGCAATGGCCAGGTAGCGGTACATCTCCTCTACTTGGGCCACGCTCAGCCCCACGGCATCGAGCACTTCGGCGTTGGGGGTACCCTCCACGTGCTTGCCGCGCATGTAGACACGCATCGCCATTAAGCGCTTGAGCGCCAACACCACAGGCTCTTCCTCGCCGGCTGTCAACAGGTTAGCCAGGTACTTCACCGGGATACGTAGTGATTCGATCTTGGGCAGGATGCCGTCGAACTCCACATGGCCTGCCTCGGCGGCGGACTGAATCGGCGACAGCGGCGGCACGTACCACACCATCGGCAGCGTGCGGTATTCCGGGTGCAGCGGCAGCGCCAATCCCCAGTCGATGGCCATCTTATAGACCGGTGAGGCTTGGGCCGCCTTGATGACGTTCTCCTGGATACCATCCCGCCGGGCCTGGGCAATCACTTCCGGATCATTGGGATCAAGGAAGATCTCGCACTGGCGATGGTAGAGATCACGCTCATCCGGCGAGCTTGCCACTTCTTCAATGCGGTCAGCGTCATAGAGCAGAACACCGAGATAGCGAATGCGGCCCACACAGGTCTCGGAGCAGATAGTTGGCTGACCGGCCTCGATACGCGGGTAGCAGAAGATACACTTCTCGGACTTACCGCTTTTCCAGTTGTAGTAGATCTTCTTGTAGGGGCAGCCGGAGATACACATCCGCCAGCCACGGCACTTGTCCTGGTCGATTAGAACGATGCCGTCCTCTTCTCGTTTGTAGATGGCACCGCTCGGGCAAGCCGCTACACAGGTAGGATTCAAGCAGTGCTCGCACAGGCGCGGCAGGTACATCATGAAGGTGTTTTCAAACTGGCCGTAAATATCCGCCTGCACCTTGTCGAAGTTGGCGTCTTTACGCCGCTTGGCGAACTCGGTGCCCAGGATCTCTTCCCAGTTCGGGCCCCATTCGATCTTTTTCATGCGCTGACCGGAAATCAGCGAGCGTGGGCGTGCCACCGGCTGGTGCTCGCCGATCTTGGCGGTATGCAGGTGTTGGTAGTCGAAAGTGAACGGCTCATAGTAGTCGTCCATTTCGGGCAGGTCGGGGTTGGCGAAGATATTCGCCAGCACCCGCCATTTGCCACCAATACGCGGTTCAATCCGGCCATCGGTACGGCGCATCCAGCCGCCCTTCCACTTGGCCTGGTTCTCCCACTCTTTGGGATAGCCGATACCGGGCTTAGTCTCGACATTGTTGAACCAGGCGTACTCCATACCTTCGCGACTGGTCCAGACATTTTTGCAGGTCACCGAACAGGTGTGGCAACCGATACACTTATCAAGGTTGAGAACCATGCCTACCTGGGAACGAATTTTCATTTCACGGCCTCCTGAACGCTGTCATTGCCTTCACCATCCAGCCAGTCAACGTGTTTCATCTTGCGCACTAACACGAACTCATCGCGGTTTGAGCCGACGGTGCCGTAATAATTAAAACTGTAAGAGAGCTGCGCGTAGCCGCCGATCATATGGGTTGGCTTGGGGCAGACACGGGTGACCGAGTTGTGAATACCGCCCCGCGTGCCGGTGACCTCAGAGCCTGGGACGTTCACGTTGCGCTCCTGAGCGTGATACATCATCACCATGCCCGCCTTGACCCGCTGGCTGACCACTGCCCGCGCGGCAATCGAGCCGTTGGCGTTGTAGACCTCGATCCAGTCGTTGTCCTCGATATCGATCTCGGCTGCATCCGCCTCGGAGAGCCACACCACCGGGCCGCCGCGGTTGAGCGTCAACATCAGCAGATTGTCGGAGTAAGTGGAGTGAATGCCCCACTTCTGGTGCGGCGTGAGGAAGTTCAGCGCCTTGCTCTTGAAACCATTGTCGGCGGGCAGCGTGAAGCCTTTGGCTGCCTTGGTATCGATGGGCGGGCGATAGACCAGCAGGCTTTCGCCGAAAGCGCGCATCCAGGCATGATCCTGATAGAACTGCTGACGTCCACTCACGGTGCGCCAGGGAATCAGCTCGTGAACATTGGTGTAACCGGCGTTATAGGAGACGTGCTCATCCTCTAGGCCGGACCAGGTCGGGCTGGAAATGATCTTGCGCGGCTGAGCGACGATATCGCGAAAGCGAATTTTCTCTTCGTGTTTGGGCCTAGCCAAATGCGTGTGATCACGCCCGGTAATTTTGGAGAGTGCATCCCACGCTTTTACTGCCACGGCGCCGTTGGTTTCCGGTGCCAGGGTCAGAATCATCTCAGCGGCATCGATAGCGCTGTCGATCAATGGGCGGCCTTTATGTGGGCCATCCAACTTGCGATGGTTGAGTTTGCCCAGCAGCTCGACTTCAGCATCGGTATTCCAAGCGATGCCCTTGCCACCGTTACCGATGCTTTCCAGCAACGGCCCTACTGAGGTGAAGCGCTCATAGGTTTCGGGATAGTTGCGTTTGACCTCGATCAGTGATGGCATGGTCTTGCCGGGAATCGGCGCGCATTCGCCCTTCTTCCAATCCATCACCGCCGGCTGGGCCAACTCTCCTGGCGAGTCGTGCTGCATCGGCAGCGTGACCAGGTCGGTCTCTTCGCCCAGGTGGCCTACACACACCTTGGAGAAAGCCTTGGCAATACCCTTGTAAATATCCCAGTCGCTGCGCGATTCCCAAGCGGGGTCGGTGGCGGCAGTCAACGGGTGGATAAAGGGGTGCATGTCAGAGGTGTTAAGGTCGTCCTTCTCGTACCAGGTCGCCGTGGGCAGCACGATATCCGAGTAGAGGCAGGTGGTGGACATGCGGAAATCCAGCGTCACCAGCAGGTCGAGCTTGCCTTCCGGCGCCTCGTCACGCCATACCACTTCTTCGGGCTTCTGGCCGCCGAAGTCGCCCAGGTCTTTACCCTGAATACCGTGACGAGTACCCAGCAGGTACTTGAGCATATACTCATGGCCCTTACCGGAACTGCCCAGCAGGTTGGAGCGCCAGATGAACATATTGCGCGGGAAGTTCTCTGGCGCGTCCGGGTCTTCTGCGGCAAAGCGCAGTTCGCCGCTCTTGAGCTGCTGAACGGCATAGTCGGCTGTCGACATACCCGCGGCTTCAGCTTTTTTCGCCAGGCGCAGCGGGTTAGCGTCCAGTTGAGGTGCTGACGGCAGCCAGCCCATACGCTCAGCGCGCACGTTAAAGTCGATCAGGCTACCGGGGTAATCCTCGGCCTTGGCCAACGGCGAAAGAATTTCTTTAATCTCAAGCTTCTCGTAGCGCCACTGGGAGGAGTGGTTATAGAAGAACGAGGTGGAGTTCATATGACGCGGCGGACGCTGCCAATCAAGGCCAAAGGCTAGCGGGGTCCAGCCCGTCTGCGGGCGCAATTTCTCCTGACCCACATAGTGAGCCCAGCCGCCACCGCTCTGACCGATGCAGCCGCACATGACCAACATGTTAATCAGGCCGCGGTAGTTCATGTCCATGTGGTACCAGTGATTCATACCGGCACCGACGATGATCATGCTACGGCCGTTGGTTTTATGAGCGTTGTCGGCAAATTCACGGGCAATGCGGGTGCACTGCTCTGCCGAGACACCGGTGATTTTCTCCTGCCACGCGGGGGTATAGGGGCGAATCTGATCAAACGAGGTCGCGCCATCATCTTCGCCGTCGCCGACAAAGCCACGGTCGATACCGTAGTTGGCACACATCAGATCAAAAACGGTGACCGCCAGCATTTCGCTGCCATCGGCTCTCTTCAAGCGTTTGGCGGGCAAATTGTGGAACAGCAGGTCGTCAGCAGCACCAACGCCAGCTCCTTTGACGTGCTCAAAGTGCTCGTGCTCGATACCGCCGAAGTAAGGGAACGCCACGCGCGCGACGCTGTCGTGGTGGTTGACCAAACTCAGTAACGGCTTGATTTCAGTGCCTGCGGCATCCAGCGATTCCAGGTTCCACTTGCCCACTTCGTCGCCGGTTTCACCCCAGCGGAAACCAATAGAGCCACGCGGCACTACCAGCTGATCGCGGGTTTCGTCCCAGGCAACGGTTTTCCATTCAGGGTTGTTTTCCTGATCCAGGGCGGCATCAAAATCACTGGCCCGCAATTGGCGGCCCGGCGCGAAACTGCCATCCGCACGCGCTTCTAGTTCCACCAGGAACGGCATATCGGTATAGCGGCGCACGTAGTCAGTGAAGTAGGCACTGGGGTTGTCGAGGTGGAACTCTTTGAGAATGACATGCCCCATGGCCATGGCTAGCGCGGCGTCGGTGCCCTGCTTGGCAGAGAGCCACTCGTCGGTGAGCTTGGAGACCTCAGCGTAGTCCGGCGTAATCGAGACGGTTTTGGTGCCTTTGTAGCGCACTTCGGTAAAGAAGTGGGCATCCGGGGTACGCGTCTGAGGGACGTTGGAACCCCAAGCGATGATGTAGCCGGAGTTATACCAATCGGCAGATTCAGGTACATCGGTCTGCTCGCCCCAGGTCATGGGCGACGCGGGAGGCAAGTCGCAGTACCAGTCATAGAAGCTCATGCAGACACCACCGATCAACGACAGGTAGCGGCTGCCGGCCGCATAGCTGACCATCGACATGGCGGGAATTGGCGAGAAGCCGATGATCCGGTCGGGGCCATACTGTTTGGCGGTGTAAACGTTCGAAGCCGCCACCAGCTCGTTTAACTCGTCCCAGTCACCACGCACAAAGCCACCCATGCCGCGAGCACGCTTGTACTGCTTGGTCTTGGCGGGGTCTTCAACAATCGACGCCCACGCATCGACCGGGTCGGGATGTGCCTTAAGCGCTTCGCGCCATAGCGCCAGCAGTGGCTTACGAACCAATGGGTACTTAAGACGGTTGGCGCTATACATGTACCAGGAGTAGCTGGCACCGCGCGGGCAGCCACGCGGCTCATGGTTGGGCAGGTCGGGGCGGGTGCGGGGGTAGTCGGTCTGCTGGGTCTCCCAGGTTACCAGACCGTTTTTAACGTAAATTTTCCAGCTACACGAACCGGTGCAGTTAACACCGTGGGTGCTGCGGACCACTTTGTCGTGCTGCCAGCGGGCACGATAACTATCTTCCCATTGGCGGGATTCGCTGCGCAGTTCACCGTGTTCGTTGGCGAAGGGCTCGCGGGCCTTGCGGAAGAAATTCAGCCGATCTATGAAGTGACTCATGGTCGATCTCCAGGCTCCTCGGAAATTTGCATTACCCGTCAGGCGGGTTCCATAGAGAGGAGTCTGCGCGATCGACACCAGAATTACTGCGTGATTACCTCCATATACACCCCATCTACCCCCAAGGTGATAGAGCAGAAAACGTTAAGGAATAGACACTAGCTACCCATGTCATTATACGGTCCGCGAGTAGCGATTTTCCTTCGGCGTCAGGTAAGCATCAAACGCCATGGCGAGATTGCGGATCATTAACCGGCCCGCCGGCAACACCTCGACTTCATCGTTGCGCAAGGCAATCAAGCCATCGTCGGCCATCTCTTCCAGCTCCTTCAATGCCTTGGCGAAGTAACTGCCAAACTCAATGCCGTGGCGAGCCTCGATAGCAGCGAACTCAAGATGGCCGTGACACATCAGGGTATTGATGACATCACGACGTAGGATGTCGTCATCGCTGAGGCGATAGCCACGGAAGACCGGTAAACGCCCCTCGTCCAGTCGGTGCTGGTACTGGGCCGTCTCTTTCACGTTTTGACTGTAGGTATCCCCCACCTTGCCGATGGAGGTGATGCCTAACCCAATCATGTCGCAATCGGCGTGGGTCGAATAGCCCTGAAAGTTACGCTGCAACGTGCCATTTTCACGGGCCACGCTCAGCTCGTCATCCGGCAGAGCGAAGTGGTCCATACCGATGTAGACGTAACCAGCAGCGGTCAGGCGATTGATCGTTAGCTCCAACAGCTCCAGCTTGCGCTCTGGCGGCGGCATATCCTCAGGGCGGATCAATCGCTGAGCCTTGAACAATTCCGGTAAATGAGCGTAGCTGTAAGCGGCAATGCGATCTGGTTGCAGATCAATAATCTTGCTCAGCGTGGTATCAAAACTGGCTACCGTCTGTAGCGGTAGGCCATAGATCAAATCCACACTGACCGATTCAAAGCCGGCGTCACGGGCGGCCTTAACCAGCGAGACCACCTGCTCTTCGCTCTGCACGCGGTTGACCGCTTGCTGCACCTCGTGATCAAAATCCTGCACGCCGAAGCTCAACCGATTGAACCCTAGTGCGAACAGTTCATACACCTGCTCGGAGGTTACCGTGCGCGGGTCTAATTCTAGCGAAAACTCGCGCTCTTCAGGCGCGGCAAAATGAAAGGCATCATCCAATGTCGCCATCAACTCGCCCAACTGAGCGTTACTCAGATAAGTGGGCGTGCCGCCCCCTAGGTGAAGCTGCGTTATTCGTCGCGTGCTATCGAACAGCGCTCCTTGAACGCTAATCTCCTGCTTTAGCCACTGAAGATACTCCGCTGCCCGCTCGGTGTTATGAGTAATGATTTTATTGCAGGCGCAGTAGTAGCACAGGCTTTTGCAGAACGGGATATGTACATAAACCGACAGTGGCTTTGGTTCTTCAGCCTGATTACTGCGCTCGGCGGCGCTGCGGTAGTCATCCTCGGCAAACGCCGCATGAAACTGTGGCGCCGTCGGGTAGGAGGTGTAGCGGGGTCCTGGCCGGTCATACTTTTCTACCAGGGGGCGGTTGAACAACGGCTCGTCTTGCATAATTAACGGAGTCTCTAGCGGTAGGCGCAGCAAGCGCTGGTTAATATTCATACAGTATACGTTTTAAAAAAACCTGCATCCATCGCATGGCCCTGCGGCGTTCCGTCCCCTTTGAAAGCCTTCTCATAATGACCTGAGTCAAAGGGAGGCAAACAATAGGCGACTACTATGCTCAGGTTTTCATCTTAAGGAGTCTTCGCAATGGAGCTTGTATGCCCTGCTGGCAACTTGCCCGCCTTGAAGCGTGCGGTGGATGAAGGAGCCGATGCCGTTTACTTCGGTTTTCAAAATGCGACGAATGCGCGCCAGTTTGCTGGGCTAAATTTCACCGACAAGCGCGCCCGCGAAGGGATCGACTACGCCCATCAACGCGGCAAACGAATACTTTGCGCGATTAACACCTACCCCCAACCCGATGGCTGGCAACAGTGGACCCGCGCCGTGGATCAGGCGGCCGACCTAGGCGTCGATGCTTTAATTCTAGCCGATATGGGGCTACTTGATTACGCCGCCCAGCGCCACCCCAACGTGGCTCGTCACCTGTCGGTACAAGGGTCGGCCACCAGCCATGAAGCACTACGTTTCTACCATGACCACTTTGGCATCACGCGTGCCGTATTGCCCCGAGTGTTATCTATCACCCAGGTACGTGACTTAGCCAAGCAAACGCCAGTGGAACTCGAAGTGTTTGCCTTTGGTAGCTTATGCATTATGGCGGAAGGCCGCTGCTACCTCTCTTCCTACCTCACCGGCGATTCACCCAATACTCGAGGCGTCTGCTCACCTGCGGCACATGTTCGCTGGGAAGAGACGCCCCAAGGTCTAGAATCGCGGCTTAACAATGTGCTTATTGACCGCTACGCGGAAGGTGTACGCGCAGGCTACCCCACCCTGTGCAAAGGCCGCTTTGAGGTGGGCGGTGAGACCTATCACGCCATTGAAGAACCCACTAGCCTCAACACCCTGGAACTGTTGCCCGAATTGCGTGAACTGGGTATTAGCGCAGTTAAAATTGAAGGCCGCCAGCGCAGTCCCGCGTATGTGTCTAAAGTAGCCGGCATTTGGCGTCAGGCACTGGACCGTCTTGAAGATGCGCCTGGACGCTTTCAACCAGAACATGCCTGGATGGCTGGCCTTGCCGAGCTTTCCGAAGGTGCTACCACTACCTTAGGCGCCTACGAGCGACGCTGGAAATAGGAGCTCTCCATGTCTACCCCGACTCTGCAACTGTCCCTGGGCCCGGTACTGTTCTACTGGACACAAGAGCGCTACGCCAATTTCTACCGCGAAGCAGCCGACTGGCCGGTGGAGATCGTTACCCTAGGCGAGACCGTCTGCTCCAGGCGTCGCGATATGAAACTGGACGACTGGCTAGGCATTGGGCGCGAGCTCACCCAGGCGGGCAAGCAGGTGGTACTCGCCAGCCAGACCTTGATCGAGTCTGAGGCTGATCTGCGTGACTTGCGCAAGCTGTGTGACAACGGTGATTTTATCGTCGAGGCCAATGACCAAAGTGCCCTGCAGCGCCTCTCCAGTGCCGGACTGCCGTTTATCGCCGGTGCTGCGCTCAACCTCTACAACCCGGCGACACTGGGCGTTATGGCCCGTGCCGGCATGCGGCGTTGGCAAGCGCCGGTGGAAATGTCACAGCAAGACTTAGCCAAGCTTATTCACGATTGCCACCAGGCAGGCATTCCCCACCCATGCGAAGTATTCGCCTACGGTCATCTCCCCTTGGCCTGGTCGTCACGCTGCTTTACCGCCCGGCGTCACCAAACACCCAAAGACCGCTGCAAGTTCGTCTGCCAAAAGTACCCCGAAGGCTTGGTGCTACGTTCACAAGAATCCCGGGATGTTTTTACCCTGAACGGTATTCAAACCCTTTCCAGCGCCTGCCAGGATCTGCGCCATGAACTGACGGTCATGGCGGATATGGGGGTATCAGTGGCACGTCTCAGCCCAAGAGCGGAAGGCATGGCCGAGGTGGTCAAGGCTTTCGATCAGTCCCGCCACGGCAGGTTAGCTACGCCCGATCCTTTAACGCTGGTGGATGCTGAAATCTGCGACGGTTACTGGTATGGCCGACCGGGCATGGATAACACCCGCACGATGACTGGCTAAAGCCATAGCCTAGGCGCCACCACGTCTTACTATTTTTCCCCACCATTTTTGATCTGGATCATTTATTGCAAAATCCTGAACGCTTACCCTTTAGCACCACATATAGTATTTATTTTTATTAAATCTAGCATATATAGGTGAATTGGGTGAAAAGCTCCACAAGCGTTCAGGTAGCAAAGCATCATATTGACGTCGCCTCGACGGTCAATGAGTACCTCCAACGCGCCGACTGGCGTGTTCACGCCAATGCCAACCAGGGCTATTCATTGGGCGGTTTAATCCTCAACGTCTCGGGCAAGTTGATAGCCAACTACTGGCTCGATGAGATTTACCCCCACGCCGTGGGGGAAGCTCATAGGGAAGGTGATTTGCATATTCACGACCTGGATATGCTGTGCGGCTATTGCGCCGGCTGGTCGCTACGTACTTTGCTTCTAGAGGGATTCAATGGGGTGCCGGGACGAGCCGAAAGCAACCCGCCCCGCCACCTTTCAAGTGCCCTGGGGCAAATGGTTAATTTTCTTGGCACCTTGCAGAACGAGTGGGCAGGGGCACAAGCCTTCAGCTCTTTCGATACCTATCTGGCACCCTACGTGCGCAAGGACAGACTCACCTATGCACAGGTCAAGCAGGCGCTTCAGGAATTCATCTACAACCTCAATGTGCCTTCGCGCTGGGGTAGTCAGACACCCTTCACCAACCTAACCTTCGACTGGGTCTGCCCCGACGACTTGCGCCAACAGGTACCGGTTATCGGCGGAGAGGAGCAGCCGTTCAGTTACGGCGAACTGCAGGTTGAAATGGACTTGATCAACCGGGCCTATTTGGAAGTGATGGAGGCCGGGGATCGCCACGGGCGTGTGTTCACCTTCCCGATACCCACTTATAACATCACCCATGATTTCGACTGGGAAAGCGACAACGCCGAGCGACTTTTTGCACTGACCGCCAAGTACGGCCTGCCCTACTTTCAAAACTTTCTAAATTCGGATCTGGAACCCCACATGGTGCGTTCCATGTGCTGCCGCCTGCAGCTTGATTTAAGTGAGCTGCTCAAACGCGGCAACGGTCTGTTCGGCAGCGCGGAGCAAACCGGATCGTTGGGAGTAGTGACGATCAACTGCGCCCGGCTGGGTTACCGCTTTGCCGGCGACCGAGCAGGGCTGTTCAACGAGCTGGATCGCTTACTGTCGCTCGGGCGCGATAGCCTCGAACTCAAGCGCGAGCGCATTCAGCAACTAATGGATCAGGGGCTCTACCCCTTTACCCAGCGCTACCTGGGCACGTTACGCAATCATTTCTCTACTCTGGGTGTGAATGGGCTCAACGAAATGGTGCGCAACTTTACTGGGGATCGCTGCGATATCGCCGACGCCCAAGGGCTGCAGCTGGCGCTGGATCTTCTTGACCACGTCCGGGAGCGGATGCGCGAATTTCAAGAACAGACCGGCCATATGTATAACCTTGAAGCTACCCCTGCAGAGGGCACCACGCACCGCTTTGCCCGGGAGGATCTGACGCGCTTTCCTGACATTCGTCAGGCCGGTACACCCGAGGCGCCCTACTACACCAATTCCAGCCAATTGCCGGTGGGTCATACCGATGATCCCTTTGAGGCACTGAGCCATCAAGACCCCTTACAGACTCGCTACACCGGTGGCACGGTATTGCATCTCTATATGCGCGAACGGATTACCTCGGCCTCAGCCTGTCGCAAGCTGGTTAAAACGGCGCTCTCTCACTTTCGCTTACCCTACCTCACAGTCACACCCACCTTTTCGATCTGCCCGGTACATGGCTACCTGGCGGGTGAACATGAGTTCTGCCCCAAGTGCGACGAAGCACTGTGGGCAAAAACGGCGAGCGCAATCGACGCCGCCACGGCTTGAGGCATTTGCCTCACTTTTTATCAACTCGTTTAAGGAACACGCTAATGCAAACCTCTCAATATGCTAGCTTGCCCACTGAGCAGCGCCAGCGCTGCGAAGTCTGGACCCGTGTCATGGGTTACCACCGCCCGGTAAGTCAGTTCAATATCGGCAAACGTGCCGAACACCAGGAGCGCCGCCATTTTACTGAAGCCGCCGCCTCTCGGTAGCTAGCCTTCACTTTTCTCTAACGACGGCTGGGGGGTCTGGCGACAGGCGCCCCAGCAGAGGGATATCACTATGGCTATGCAGACGACACTTGACGACATCACAACTAAATTATCTTCGATTCGGCTGCCGATTGCCGGCCTTGTGCCCATGACCACCCTGGATTATCCCGATCATCTGGCGTGCGTTGTCTTTCTCCAAGGCTGCCCGCTACGCTGCGGCTACTGCCACAATCCCAACATGATCCCGCCACGCCGAGGTGAACCCCAGGAGTGGCAAGCGATACTGGAATTCCTGAGCACCCGGCAAGGCCTGCTGGAAGCGGTGGTTTTCAGCGGTGGTGAGCCCACCCTGAATGCCGATTTGTCCGATGCAGTAAAGGAAGTGAAAGCATTGGGCTTTAAGGTGGGACTACATACCGCCGGCCCTTATCCTGACCGCCTCACCCAGCTATTACCGCACCTTGACTGGGTGGGGCTGGATGTAAAAGGACGCGGAAAAGCGTTTGACCGCATCTGCGGCCGTCCCGGCATCTGGCAATTGCATGCCCGTAGCTTGGAGGCTTTGCTCGACAGCGGACTCAATTTCGAGTGCCGTACCACCATTCACTGGAAAGATTTTCAGCTTGCCGATGTGGAACGCCTGGCACTGAGTCTTGCCGACTGTGGGGTACGCCACTATGCGCTGCAGGTGGCCCGCAGCGAGCAATGCTTCGACCCTACCTATTCTCAGCCAGTTGCCAATACTCCATCTACAGCTCAGATGAATGCGCTGGTAAGCCGTTTGAAACCGCACTTTGACCAGCTTGAGCTAAGGCAATAACGCTTTCCTTCTTGACTCAGGTCAGCATTAATACCCCCATGTTCTGATTGCAACTTACTGAACGTTCATACAACATGTTTCTTTTACAGTTGGATTACTCTCGGAGCAAAGCGCACTCCATGCATCTCACTCGATTCACCGATTATTCAATACGCGTGCTGATCTTTCTCGCCGTGAAAGGCGAAGAGCGTTCTACTATCAATGAGATCGCAGAGACCTTTGATATTTCTCGCAATCATCTGATGAAAGTCGTTCAGGAGCTTAGCCAGAAGAACTACGTTACCGCTATTCGGGGCAAGAACGGTGGCCTATTGCTCACGCGAGACCCCGCTACTATCGTGCTAGGTAAACTAGTGCGCGAAATGGAACATGGCATGGAGCTAGTCGAGTGCTTTCATAGCGATAACAACTGCATCATTACTCCCTCGTGTCGGCTCCAGCCCATTCTAAACGAAGCCTTGTCAGCGTTTCTGGAGGTGCTTGACCGCTATACTCTGGCAGATGTGTTGTCCAATCGTTACCCGCAGTTGGCAGGACTAATGCGTATCCCCACCGTCAATGTCTAACGATCACTAGAAACAACCCTATTAATTTCAGCTAAGGAAATTCTGCATAGTTGCTCTAAAATAAATGCATTAAAAATGCATTTTAACACGCTATTAATGATTCCCACTTTGCCGAATGAGGTACTCTATGGCTATCTCCCCATCCTCCATACCCTCCGCATCTCACTCCGAGTCCACTTCAACGTCGACTTCCTCTAATACGTTTAAGAAAAGCCGCGGGCGTGGCACGGCTATCGTTGTCTATATGCTCTTTCTGGGTAGCGTGTTAGCGGTGGTCACCGCCCCCATAGGGGTACTCATTGCCCACATGAAGAGAAACGATGCCGAGGAGTGGGTCGATTCCCATTTGCAGTTTCAAATTAGAACGTTTTGGGTAGGACTTTTAGGCGGGGTGTTGTTCACGGGAATTTGGCATCTACTGGGCTGGCTCGGGCTACCCGCCGTAGCTCCCTGGGCTCTGGGTTACCTCTATTTTACAGCCTGCCTGATCTGGATGGTGGGCCGTTGCGGAGTAGGCATTACCCACCTCACCAACAACCGTCCAGTGGCTAACCCACGCAGTCTTGCCTTTGGCGGTGCCCGGGTCACCCTGGCTGATCGCTAATGAGCGTTTAAATACCTCAATGGTTTTAATACGCCTGCACCCAGACGGATGCAGGCGCCATCTATTATTCGTTCAGCCATCCTGACCGTCGACTCGCGCCTGCAGCAACGGCCAAGTGTAGTGCACGACGAATATTGCGTAGGCCACGCACCAGAAGATGATGCCCAGCGTATAGGTCCAGTGGGTGATCTGGGGAAATAACGCCAAGACGGGTGAGCGCACCAAGGCGGCTATTAGCATTAAGCCCAGCGCCACACCAATACCGGGCAAAGTGCGTATGGGGCGGCCCGTATGACCTAGCGAAACTCTGGCCATCATGGCCAGCATCATGGTGCCCATGCCACCAATGGTCAGGGCGTGCACGGCAAGTTCAACGCGCATCAGCCCCATGAGTGCCAAGACCCACATGACAAGACCTAGCGGAATGCAGGCGTAGCTGCCGTGCAGTCCCCAAAGTAAAGGTTCACGCCAGCTATGCAACCCACCCCAACGCGCCATGCGAACAGTATTGGCCAACGCCGCTAAGAGCATCACTCCCCCCATTAATAAAGCAGGAATGGCAACCCCCAACATGATGACCAGCTGCAGCACGACTACGCCAGCCGTACTCACCAGCGTCACTCCTTCGAGTAAAGCAATAGGTTCAGGTTTGGTGCGGCCCAAGCGATTGGCAGTGAACATGGCAATCACGCGCCCGCCCACTACGGTCATCATCAGTGTGATCAACAGTACGGCCAAGTAGGCGGCTTGGCGGATCAGCTCGGCGTCACCCTGCATCACCCCTAAGTGCATCGCCAGATTAGCCGTGGCAAATAGCAACAGCACAGGTATAAAGATCAAGTTGCGCCACCGCTTTGCGGTAATGACCAGTCGCGCCATAACAATGGCGACCACGGGAAGAAATGCAAGGTCAACCGCCAGCAGCAGCCATCCTGGCAAATCCATGGGAAAAGCCATCAGCACTCTACCCAATAGCCATAACACCACCAGTCCCAATAGCGGCCCGCCGTTTAAGCTTGGCAATCCTGTCCAGTTTCGTACAGCGGTGAGCAAAAACCCTCCGATCACCGCTGCGGCAAAACCAAACAACATTTCATGCTGATGCCAGAACACCAGGCCGCCATAAGGGCGCAGCAAAATATTGCCATGCCAAAAGCCCAGCCATACCAGTAGAGATAAAATACTGAACAGCGCTGCCAACAGGAAAAAGGGCCGAAAAGCCAGCCGCAACAACGGCAGCTGCTTGAGCTTGGAGGCAGGTTGGGAGGAGGTGATAGTCGACATAGCATAATACCCCACTGAATTACTTGGATTTGCATTGTGCGCCAGGCCAATTACAAAAACCATGACAAGTATCAAAAATGCATCTTATAGACTCAGATAAGCTTCATCGTCGCTCGATACCAAGCGCTTTTGCATTATATTCAGGCCTTGTTATTCAAATAGCTAGCAGCCCCTCTCCTTAACAAGGCACCTTCCTGGTTGGTATTTATAGTTTTTGACGTTAAGATGTATTTGCAATGAATCTTAACGATTGAGGTATTATCCGTGCTAACACATGAGCAGGAAAAGCTGATCAACGCGACAGCTCCCGTCGTGGCCGAACACCTGAATGCGATTACACAGCGCTTCTATCCGCTGATGTTTACCCGTTACCCAGAGGTCAAGCCCCTCTTTAATGAGGTTCATCAGCAAAGCGGTGGTCAGCCCCGTGCCCTGGCCAACGCCGTGTTGGCCTATGTGCAACTACGCAGTAATCCAGCTCAGGCGCGGGCTACTCTGGATGTTGTGGTCAGCAAACACGTCTCTCTAGGCATTCTTCCCGAGCAGTACCCTATTGTTGGCGAATGCCTGCTGGCAGCGATTGGCGAAGTGCTGGGTGAAGCTGTCACCCCGGAAATCGCCGATGCATGGGGCGCTCTATATAACGAGCTTGCCGCTCTGTTAATCGACCTCGAAGACCAGCGCTATCGTGAGTTTGAGCAGCGCCCGGGCGGATGGCGCGGCACACGCCGTTTCAAGATTGCCAGTACCCAGCAGGAAAGTACTTTAATTCGCTCATTTGTCCTTGAGCCCGAGGATGGAGGTCGTGTGGCTGACCATGAGCCAGGTCAGTATATCGGTGTACGCCTAACCATTAATGGCGAGCTGGTTTATCGGCATTACAGCCTCTCAGACACGCCAAATGGCCAAAGCTATCGAATCTCGATCAAACGCGAAGAACAGGGCCAAGTCAGCCGCCACTTCCACGATGTCTTACAACCCGGCGACACCTTGGAACTGTTACCGCCAGCAGGTGACCTCACGCTGATTGAAGGTGACGAGCCTCTGCTGCTTGCCAGCGGCGGCGTTGGGCAAACGCCCCTGCTTCCCATGGCAAGACATGCCTTGTCCCTTGGGCGGCAAGTCACCTATCTACACGCTGCCCTGGATGCCGACCACCAGGCCTTTAAAGGCGAATTAGAAACGCTGAAGAGCGAGTATCCTCAACGTCTTAAGGCTGTCCGCATTCATGAGCGCGGCAACGAAGCCGAACATATTGGTCGTATCGACCGCAGCTTATTAGCTCACTATTTGCCTGATCTTAAGGCACGCTGCTATTTCGTCGGCCCTCAAGGATTCATGACAGCGATTAACAGCGCTTTGTCCGAACTGGGTGTCGACGAGGATCGCCGACACTTTGAGCACTTTGGCCCCTCGCGCCCCCTCGACGCAGCTTAATAATGGGCGGCCTCGGGATATACCCGGGGCCGCTTGTGAACATTTCAGAAGCCTGGGTCACTCTTTACGCACCAAACGCTCCAGCCCCAATAACAGTTCCCCCAAACACCCTTGTGCAAGGCCTTCCTCACAACCGTCAAGTAGATTCTTGAGCGTCAACCCCAGCTCTGTATCCCCTTCAATGATTAAGCGACGCTGGAAAAACAGGCTGTCGGGATCCTCGCGGCGCGTGGCAAGGCACAAGAATTCACGCCAACCTCCCCGAATGGTTGCCTCGCCTTTCTCGCGACATAATATCAAGCGCTGCGATTCAAGCGTCAGAATTAACGTCACACCCAAATCGGCGATGGTGAGACTAATGCGCCGACCTTCCAAAGCATCGAATTCCCCCTCTGCGAGCGGTATAGCAAAAGTACGGTTGAGTAAAGGTTCCACGAGGCGTCGCTTGATGGCAAAAGGAACACGCGGATCCAGAACACGAATCGCCTTATTAGGGGTAAAAGGCGGGAAAATTGAAAAAGCAGGCGAATGAAAAGATAAAGGCAGCAACGCCATAATAAATACTCCGAGGTAAAGGCATTATCGGCAAATACTAGGTCACTGATGCTAAGCGTTGCTGAGACGTACGATAATGACATGCGTCAAGACTATGTATTGCGCCAGCATTAAGATGCATATAAAGTGTATCTTAATAAAATTATCTTTTTGTAGCGTATTAACACCTCAGTTGTTAGCTAACGTTGCTTCAGCATTACCCCTGCCAGGCCAAGAGATGCGCATTCAAGCATCCAAATTGGAATCATAGCGCCTACGACCATAAAAAAGTGAGGAGAACCATGATGAAACCATTATTTAATGCTCTTATTACCGCCGGTGCTGCCATGGTGTTTTCAGTCACTGCTCAGGCAGAAACTAATGGCGAGGCGATTTATAACCAGGCCTGCATGGCTTGCCACATGACAGGGGCTGCTGGTGCGCCTATTAAGGGTGATAGCGAGGCATGGGAGCCCCGAATCGAAAAAGGCATCGACACCCTCTATGAGCACTCAATCAATGGCTTCAACGCCATGCCGCCTAAAGGTGGAAACATGAGTCTTAGCGACGAAGAGGTACAAGCAGCCGTCGATTTTATGGTTAAAGCTGCTGAATAGACCTACCCGCGATATAGGCAGTCGTGACGAATCGTCCTCGGCCAAAACCATTGACTGGGGGCGTTCAACGTAGCTCGGAAAATACGTTTGGAATTGCCGGGCATCCTTGTGAAACCTGGCTAACCGCTTATAGAGTGGAGGATTAATGAGGCGCGACCTGCCCAATCCCGGCTGGGGGCCGCTTTCAGCCCTACCCGGCAATCCATTGATGTGGGTATTGATACTGAGCGAAATGCTGGTTTTCACCGCCTTCTTTGCGCTCTATGCCGGTCAACGAGCCCTTGACCCTGCACTATTCACTGCATCCCAACAACAGCTTGACCCGATGTTGGGCGGCCTCAATACCCTGGTGCTCTTGACCAGCGGACTATTTGTAGCCTTTGCCGTTGAGGCGATTAGCGCTAAGCGCATACAGCGCAGCCGACAGTGGTTAAGTGCCGCTATACTGTTGGGCGTACTGTTCTGTGTCATTAAGGTTTTCGAGTATACAAATAAGTTTGCTGCTGGAATAACGCCAGAAACGAACGCTTTTTTTGGTTTTTACTATGGTTTAACCGCCTTTCATTTTGCTCACGTTGTATTCGGCTTAGCGCTACTAGGCTTAGTGAGCTGGCGCACCTCTACCGAGAACGTAGAAACGGCGGCAGCCTTCTGGCATATGGTGGACTTGATTTGGATCCTGCTTTATCCACTAATTTATCTGCTGAGATAATTTTGTGAGGAAACAATGAGGGCACTGCCCGGTACACGACGTTTACTGATTACTTGGGGCGTATTAATGGCGCTAACCCTGGTTTCCATGGTTTCCGCTCGGCTAGATCAGACCACCGACTGGCAGGCGCTTCCCCTATGGTCAGCCGCCATGATAATGATGGCGACCGGTTTCAAAGCCCACTGTGTGCTCATGGTCTATTTAAACTTGCGCGCTGCGACCCCAGCCTGGAAGGGAGTTTTCATTGCCCTGACACTATTAACGTTAACGCTGATTGCCGCGGGCTACCTGGCCGGTCGCTTTCATTTAGTGGGGTAGCCTCACAGGATTGGATTTAGCGAAGTGCGGAATCAGTACCTCAAGGCCGCTGCGCGGCATTTGCCCAGGCTTCCAGCCACCGCCCCAGCCGCATCAAACCATAAACGATAAAGGGAACCAGCAACATCAACGCTACGCCCCAATCACGGTTATTGATAAGCCATACCAGCGGCACGACGATCCCTAAAGCGACCAAAGCCCACAGACTAATCGCCACTACGAGGCGCAAGCGCAACATAGATAATCTCCTTAGGAAGCAATAATCTGGCGGTAGATACTCGGCAGCGCCAAGGAGAGATGCTCCGGACGCTGGACAATGGCATAACCACCCCGCCCGAACAGGTGAGGGATATAGCGCCCCGCCTCCCGGTCAATCGTTACCCCGAATACCCGCACTTCTTCCCTTCGCGCTTCAAGTACCGCTTTGCGCGTATCCTCTATACCATATCGCCCTTCATAATAGTCGGTATCGTTAGGCTTACCGTCGGTCAGCAGTAGCAGCAACCGGTGCCGATTGGGCCGTTTGGCAAGCGCTTGGGAAAGGTGCCGAATAGCGGGCCCCATACGCGTGTAGTGGCCTGGTTTGAGCGCTGCGATCCGCCGTGACACCCGCTCGCCCATTGGCTCATCGAAACTTTTCAGCGTATTGACCCAAACACGGTGACGACGGTGCGAGGTAAAGCTGTGAATGGCATAGTCGTCGCCGCACCCCGCAAGGCCGTGTCCCAATACCAGCAGCGCCTCTTTAGCCACATCCAGCACCCGCCGATCTTCCAGCCAAGCCTCAGTGGAAAGAGATACATCGACCAGGATTGAAACCGCCAAATCCCTTGCCTGAGTGCGGCTAGCTTGATAGAGACGGTCGCTGGCTTCACCGGTCGCCGCCATATCGCAGCGGGAGCGAATGACGGCGTCCATATCCAGCTCGCTGCCATCCAGCTGGCCACGTAGCGTCTCACGACGCGGCCGAAGTGCTTCAAACTCGCGTCGGACTCGGCGAATGCGCCGTCTTGTCGTTTCATCCGGCTGCCAGTTCTCCCCCTCCTCGCTCTGCACATCGCTGAGTACCACACAGTGGTCAGGCATATAGATTTGCTTACGATGATTCCATTCCGGATAGGTATGGCGCCCACGCAGCCTTCCCCCACTCACCTCACCGGGCGCCAGATCAAGATCAAGCTTTAACTTGGAAGCCGCCTTCTTACGGTTAGCACTGAGCACAATTTCATCAATCTGATCGGCCGCCTGTTTTGCCTCATCGTCGTCTTCATCCTCTACATGGCGATTGAGATTGACCATTTCGGCCCAGGAAAGCATCTTTTCGGATGCATTGAGCATTAAAGAGTCATCGCGGTCGGCCTGATCCTGCTCGCGCCGGTCAGCCTTACGTTTACCGTGATCATCTTGTGGCGAATTCTTCCCTGGAACCAGCGCCTCATCATCTTCCTGCTCGGTTCGTGCTTGTTTATGGGTACCCAGGGCAACGGCTTGCCCCCATAGCGGCACCGGCAGTGGCGGCCGGTATCCACGCGGCGCATGAAACTTGTCCAAAGGCAGGGTCTCGTCGAGGATAGCGATATGCATCACTTCGGCCCAGCCAGCCTTGGGCGGCGTTTCTCCCAGCTGGGCACAGAGAACGGATTCAAGCGCTGCTTCCATCGGCGGCAAGCGCTTGCGCTGAGGGCGAATGGCCAGCAATGCCTGACATAACCTGGCGTGACGCTGAGCGAGCCCAGGGAAGTGGGCCAATACAGCCCGAGTCGCCCGGTTTACTTCACGCAGTTGGAGAAGGTCTTGCTGTAGCGGATCTTCGACGACGTGCACATGCCGGGTCACCGCCAGGTACGCTACCAGCCAAAGGTAGAGATCCCGGTTCAGGGAAGCCTCGGCGAACAAGGCAATGCGTGACGGTAACAACAGGCTTTCTTCGTCACGGCGTGCTTGATCGAGCACCTCCTCATCAAGCCCAAGCCTTTGACGTAAGGATAAGCGATGCGACGAACTACGCCCCGCAATAGCAGCAACATCGATACCCGCCTCGCCCCCTCCGGCGCGGAAAAAGACGCCGAGCATGGGCCGCAGCGTTTCAAGGCGCACTGCGGCTTCGGGATGGTCAGGGTAACTTGCCGCACTGGAAGCCCATCGGTGCCAATGGCGGCCTACAAACTCCTCGACTTCAAGAAAATCAAGCATGCCCTGCCCTCACCCAAAGGTTGCGTGAATGGCTTCCATCAGCCCTTCCTGAACATCTGCGTCATCACTCAGCGGCTCCACTAAAGTAGCCCGGGCAGCTTCCAAAATGGGCACCCCGGCAGCAATCAGGGTAGCGCAGTAAACTAACAGGCGAGTAGAAACACCCTCTTCTAAATCCTGCCCCTTCATGGCCCGCAGACTGGCGGCAAGATTGACCAGCGCGGCGCACTGCTCACCGGACAAACCACTCTCCCGCGCGACAATATCGCGCTCGACTTTGGGTGGTGGAAAATCAAATGACATGGCCAGGAAGCGCTGGCGGGTACTCGGTTTAAGCGATTTGAGAATATGCTGATAACCAGGGTTGTAAGACACTACCAGCATGAAGTCATCCGGCGCTTCGAGCAGTTCCCCGGTACGTTCCAACGGCAGTAGTCGGCGGTCATCGGTGAGCGGGTGAAGCACCACGGTGACATCTTTACGCGCTTCTACCACCTCATCGAGATAGCAGATACCCCCTTCGCGCACTGCGCGAGTAAGCGGGCCATCGACCCAGCGGGTCTCGCCGCCCTGCAACAGATAGCGGCCTGTAAGGTCGGCTGAAGTCAGGTCGTCGTGACATGAAACAGTGAATAGTGGGCGGCCCAGCTTAGCGGCCATATGGCTAACAAAACGTGTTTTACCACACCCGGTGGGGCCTTTAAGTAACAGCGGCAAACGTTGGCGAAAGGCGTGCTCAAACATAGCGCATTCGTTGCCGACGTTCTCGTAGAAAGGTATTTCACGTTCATCAATAGGATTAGCGACAGAAGAAAGAGGCATGGGGAGACTCCATTGCCGGAAAATAAATAAAGGAAGCAAAAACGGCCCCGAAGGGCCGTTTAATTCAGGCCGAGCCTGCCCCAGCAGTGACTTGTGTACCGCCGGCTGGCACCTGCTCTCGGGCGGGCCCGAAGAAGGAGTAGAGAAGCATGACTGCCCCCACGGCCACGGCTACACCAGCACCCAGACGCATGATGTAGAACAGGCCTAATTGATCCTGCACTTCCATGTAATTCATGCCCAGGACGCGCTGTAAGTGAGTCTGCACGACCCCGGCGAAGGTCAGGGTAAACGTCATGAAGCACATAGCACTGGTGACGATCCAGAAGCCCCACATGTTCAGCACTTGATTATAAGGCTGCACGCGGCGGATCTGCGGCATGGCGTAGGTAATCACGCCAAGAATCAGCATCACATAGGCACCATAGAAAGCCAGATGGCCATGAGCGGCGGTTACCTGAGTACCATGGCTGTAGTAATTCACGAACGAAAGGGTATGCATAAAGCCCCACACACCAGCGCCGAAGAAGGCAATGGTTGGGCAGCCTAAGGCCCATAGCATGGCCGCTTTATTAGGGTGGTTACGACTGCCCTTCCAGAACATGGTAAAGGCGAATACCACCATGGCGAAGAAAGGCGCCACTTCAAGCGTCGAGAAGATACTGCCGATGGGCTGCCAGTAGCCAGGTGCGCCAATCCAGTAGTAGTGGTGCCCGGTGCCCAGCAGGCCGGAGAACAGTGCCAACCCAACAATGATATAGAGCCATTTTTCGATCACTTCGCGATCCACACCGGTCATTTTGATCAGCAGGTAACCCAGCAAGGAAGCCATGATCAATTCCCATACGCCTTCCACCCAGAGGTGTACCACCCACCACCAGTAGAGTTTATCTACCGCCAGGTTGGTCGGGTTATAGAAAGCGAATAACCAAAACACTGCCGCTAGCCAAAGCCCCAGCATTAGCACCAGATTGATAGCGGTCTTGCGGCCCTTGAGCAGCGTCATGCTGGTATTGAAAAGAAACATTAGAAAAGAAATGGTGATGAGTATTTTCACCCAGAACGGTTGCTCAAGAAACTCGCGCCCTTCATGGATACCGAACTGGTAGCCGACCAGAGCAGCGGCGCCAGCAAAAGCAAAGATCGCCAGCTGGATATACGCCAAATTGGGGCTATGAATTTCCCGCTCGGCTTCCTCTGGCATCAAATAGTAGGTACAGCCCATAAAACCGATCAGCAGCCACACAATCAACAGATTGGTATGGCTGACACGCATGATATGAAAGGGCATCACTTCGGCCATAAAGTTAGGCCAAGCATAGACGGTGGCGGCCAGCAGTCCGAAGACTATTTGTAGCGTAAATAGCGCCATGGCCACCATAAAAAAGGGTAAAGCAACCTTCTGGGTTTCATATTTCATTGTGCGGTTCTCCTTGATTCATCCTTCGGCTGCTTGCTTCAGCCAGCGGGATGTGGGGGCCAATCCTGGTCGTCGATGCCATCGGTCCATTCGAGAAAGTCGATAAGCGATTTCATCTCTTCTTCGCTAAAATCGTAAGATGGCATCTGACGACGTCCCTCGATCCCTAATGGTTGAGCACGGATCCAAGCGTTAATTCCCGCTCGAGCTGCCTCAGGATTTTCATGGCCGCCGTAGCGTTCCCAGACGTTACCCAGTTCAGGAGCGAAGTAAGCACCCTCTCCCATAATGCTATGGCAATTAATACACATGTTCTTTTCCCACACTTCTTTGCCATGCTTCACGGAATCGGTAAGGCCTTCACTGTCCGTGGAGACATTGACCATGTACCAATGACTATGAGCCGTTAGCGCAGCAAAGAGCAGGAAGAAGAACAGCGAACCGCCGTAGAAAATATTGCGGGCCGCTGATTTAGTCAGTCCATCAGCCATAAGCCATACTCCCTTGCTAGTCAGATCCGACCTTCGGCTGGGAAGCCAAAAGGCATACGTTTATTAAGATGCATATTATTTACATTTTTAAGATTAGCAGAAGAATCCCTCTAGCAACATTGCCACAGGTCAATTTTTGGCAAGAGCGATACCCTTGGTAAATTTAAGATTACGAATTAATTCGAGCCAGAACGCGGCTGGGTTTCTTAATAGTACCTAACCACTCTGTGCGATTTTCACCAGGACATAGCCGTTCTAGAGGTAGGCTGATGCTATGACTTCTCAGATTTCACACGGGCATGTACCACTGCTGCTGATATGGGTTGCACACTCTTAAAACAGAGGGAATCAAGCTTCATACTTGACAAAATACAAACTAGCCTTAATTCTGAATATAATATCACGACATGATATTTTAAGCTCACAACGATCAAAACTGACTGCGAGGCTAGACAATGAACCCTCTAACCATTATTCAACTGCCCTTTACCCATTTAGCGGGATGGAAAGACCTCCAGCAACGCCATCCTTCAATCGCCACTCTGGCTTGGTGCATCGTGCTGCCCATGTCATTGTTGCCACCCGTGATGCTCTATTATGCCGGTACACACTACGGAGATATCTTCGCTCCAGGCTTCGCCGATCGGCAGTGGCGCTTCATCACGACCATTCTATTCCTGGCCGAGCTGCTCACCTTCTTTGTAATGGGCTGGCTAATTCACGCGGTGGTCAATAGCGATCGTGATCTCTCAATTAGCTACCACGACGCTTATCTGTTGGCAGCCCTAGCACCTTTGCCACTTTGGTCCGCAGCAATCGCTTTGCTGATCCCCAGCCTGTTGTTCAATGCGCTGGTAGTACTGGTGGCACTGGGCATCTCTTGCAGTTTGGTCTACCACGGGCTGCAGGCTCTGTGTAAACGCTCAGCGAATGACGTAACAACGATGTCTGCTACTTACACCGTTATGGCCGCCGGGGTGCTGGCATGGGGTTTACTGATGGCTATTATCTGGGCTTACTAGGTTTTGTACGAAAAGTTGGCTCGCAAGCAACGGCCGATGCACGCCACGCATACCATCGCCTTAAAGCTACTTGCCAGCTTTTCATAGCGTGTGGCGATGCGACGACATTCTTTAAGCCAACCAAAGCAGCGTTCTATCGCATTCCGTTGCCGATATTTGGGTTTGTCGAACCGCCTGGGTAGCCCAGGCCGGGTTCTTCGGTGCATGTTGCGCTGAGCAATCACGGATTTCATGCCGTGCCTGTCGCAATAATGACGCAGTTCATCGCTGTCGTATCCTTTATCAGCCACCATATAGCGACTACGTTTGCGAGGACGCCCGACGCCACCTGGTAGATGGATGCTCTCTAATGTCGCAACGAAGTGCCGAGAATCTGCCTCTTGACCAGGAGACAGCGTGAACGCCAGTGGCCAGCCATGACGATCACAAACCAAATGAATTTTGGTTGTTAAACCGCCGCGGCTACGGCCGAGCGCGTGGTCTAACGGTTCTTTCGAGCCCCCTTTTTACCGCCTCCAGCGGCAGCGCGTGTGGCTCGCACGGAAGTGGCGTCGATCATCCACGTGTCTAGGTCCATAAGCCCATCTTCACGTAATTTGAGCTGCAAGCGAGAAAGTACCGCTTCAAAGGTGCCGTCATCACGCCACTTGCGGAACCGGTCATAAACCGTCGACCAAGGACCGTATCGCTCGGGTAAATCACGCCACTTGGCGCCAGAACACAGCACCCAGAAGATACCATTGAGCATTTTCCGGTCATCCCGCCTGGGCCTGCCCATGGTTTGAGGGGGCGCCACGATATCTTTAATCTGTGCCCAGAGATCTCGTAACGTCCGACCATTTTTTTCCCCTATGCTGCTTTTGCATGGGTAAAAATAGCAGATAAGGCTTTTCGTACAAAACCTAGGATTCAAGTAGAGTGGAACCGACTCACTAGCTAGGCTTAAAAGGAAACTCATTTACTTGCGAGATAGCGATGGATATTGAATTAAAGCGAGCCTATGACTCACCTCAAAGCAAAGATGGTTATCGTGTCCTCGTCGACGGTATCTGGCCGCGCGGGGTGTCCAAGGAGGAAGCCAAAATCGATGAATGGCGCAAGGAGGTCGCTCCAAGCAGCGAACTTCGCAAAGCGTTTCATAATGGCTCACTCGACTGGAGTGGCTTCCGCCGTCGCTATCTCAAAGAGTTAACCTCTTATCGCGAGTCTCTTCGTGATCTTGCACAACGTGCCAGGAAAGAGCGAGTTACTCTGGTATTTGCCTCTAAGGAAGAGCGCCGTAACAATGCCGAAGTGCTGCGCCAGTACTTGAACATGTTGAAATAATCCGCGCTGTAAAAAAACATTTCTACATCGCCACGCCCCTAGCGCCGTGGTGCATAGCCAATCGTCTGAATTTCGAGTTGAAATCACATAACGGCTGACGTCATCACCTACCCACTAAGGGGTAGGCTAATGCTCTGTAGGGGTACGCGAGACTAAAAATGATCCAGGTCAACATTAGCCCTCCTCATTTCTTTAAAGTGAACTTCATGCCTTTTCTCATACTGAGAAATTAGTACCTCGCAGCTCGTATACCTCTATAACCACATTGCTACGTTGCCAATCGTTAATATCAACTCAAAAAGATGCATAAGGGATACTTCAATGAAAACCCTCGCGTACATACTGTTGCTTGGTGTTGCTGCTTCTATTTCAGTCACTGCTCATGCAGATGGCGAAGCCACTTATAACCAAGCCTGCATGGCTTGTCACATGACAGGCGCCGCAGGTGCTCCCATTCGCGGCAATGTCGAACACTGGGAGCCACGCCTAGAAAAAGGTATGGACACCCTGTACGACCACGCGATTAACGGTTTTCAGGCAATGCCGCCGAAAGGAGGCCAATTGGGCTTGAGCGATGACGAAGTGAAAGCTGCCGTCGACCACTTGCTAGAACCGGTTCTATAACGCTCTTGACCCGAAAGGAAACCACGATGTCTTGTGTGGCTTACCCGCGCCGTCTTACCGGCATCTGGATTAGCTTGCTGTTACTCCTGGCGATAACACTGCCCGTCCAAGCCATCGAACTGGAGCAGGTACGCGAGGGATTTCCCAATGCCGAGCGTCTTGAATCCGCGGATTCACAGTGGCCGGTAAGCCGTGTACTCGCCAGCGACGATAAGTTGCTCGGCTACGCTTTTGAGAGTGTGGGTGTCGCTCCGATCCCCGCCTACTCGGGAAAACCGGTCAATGTACTGGTGGGCATCGGTCTGGATGGACAAATTGTCCAGGCCGACATTCTCAGTCATTCAGAGCCCATCATGCTGGTAGGCATTCCCGAGTCGAAGCTGAATAGCTTCGCCGACGAACATGTTTTGGCCCACGTTAATGACAGACTCAGAGTCGGCGACAATCTTGACGCGATCTCTGGCGCGACGGTGACCGTCATCGTGGTCAGCGACACCATCATGCGCAGCGCCAGGAAAGTAGCCGCTGAACAGCAGCTAATCGCCGATCCTTTTCGGGCACCACCTGCGCGCGTTCGCGAAGACGTTTTCGCCCCCGCCAACTGGAGCGAACTGACCGGCGACGGCACCATTCGCCGTTTGCAACTAACCCATGGCGAGGTCGATGAGAGCTTTGTAGGTACGCCCGCCGAAGATTACCTGCGCTCGCCACAGCCCGCCGATAAAACCTTTATTGAGTTGTTTTACACCTACCTCAACCCACCAACCGCTGGCCGCAATCTGCTCGGCGATACTGGCTATGACCAACTAATGGTCGAGCTGAAGGATGGCGAGCACGCTATTGCCGTCATGGGGCGTGGTGACTACTCATTCAAGGGTTCAGGGTATGTGCGCGGCGGCATCTTCGATCGCATCGAGCTTTCACAGGGCAGCACTCGGGTCAGCTTTCATGATCGCGATCACATCCGCCTGGGTGATCTGGCTCTCGAAGGCGAGCCCACACTGGCCGAGCGAGACATCTTCATCGTCCGCGAAGAGGCGGGCTTCGACCCCGGACAACCGTGGCAGCTGGAATTACTGGTTCGCCGCGCTTCTGGCCCCTTGGATACCGAGTTCAGCCGCTTTAGCGCCGACTACAGTGTTCCCGAGGCCTATATAGAACGGCCTGAGCCACCGGTGGAAGAGCCAATCTGGGTGCAGGTATGGCGCGACAAGGCATTCCAGATCGGTGTGCTGTCCGCCGGATTATTAGTACTCACCGGCATCATGCTGTTTCAGGATGTGCTGGCACGCCACCCGCGTGTACTGAATCCACTGCGCCTGGGTTTCAAGATATACACCTTAGTATTTATCGGCTGGTACTCGCTGGCTCAGCTATCGGTCGTCAATATTCTTACTTTCACCAACTCGTTAATCAGCGAGTTCAGCTGGTCGTCATTTTTGATCGACCCGATGCTATTTATCCTCTGGTCGTTCGTGGCAGTAAGCCTGCTGCTATGGGGCCGCGGAGTATTCTGTGGCTGGCTATGCCCCTTCGGCGCGTTACAAGATCTGGTCAACCAGATTGCTCGCAAACTAAAAGTAAAACAGATTGAGGTGCCCTTCGGGCTCCATGAGCGCCTATGGGCGATTAAATACATCATTCTGCTGGCCTTGTTCGCGGTTTCCCTGCATTCGCTCGGCACCGCCGAACGCTACGCCGAAGTTGAGCCGTTCAAGACCGCGATCACCCTGCGTATCCAACGTGACTGGGCCTTCGTTATTTATGCCCTCGGTCTGGTGGCGATTTCTGCTTTCAACCACAAATTCTATTGCCGCTATCTGTGCCCGTTAGGCGCCGGGTTGGCAATTCCCTCTCGTCTACGTCTGTTCGACTGGCTCAAGCGCCACCGCGGTAGCTGCGGTACTCCGTGCCAAATCTGCGCCAATGAATGCGAAGTGGCCGCCATCCATCCGGACGGCCGCATCAATGCCAACGAGTGCCACTACTGTCTCGACTGCCAAGTGACCTATCACGACGACCAACGTTGCCCGCCCATGGTCAAGCGCCGCAAGCGCTTCGAAAAGGCAACCAAAATGTCTTCGCGTACAGAGAGCGTTGAGACCCACCGGGAGACAGCTGCCACCGGCAAACAGGCCGCATGGCAACGCATCCCTCTTCACCAGCAAGACTGATCTCAGGGGAATCAAGCATGAGCGATAAAAAAGACCATATTCAGGATATCGGCCGCCGCCACTTCTTGCGCAATACCGCCGTTACCGGCGTTGCCGGAGCGGGACTAGCCGGAGGGTTCGGTGCGGGCGCACTGCTCAATAGCCGCCAAGTCCAGGCCGCCAGCGCCAACGGTATCGACGTTGCGCCTGGCGAGCTCGACGATTACTACGGCTTCTGGAGCGGTGGCCATTCGGGCGAGGTTCGGGTGCTCGGTGTACCGTCAATGCGCGAACTGATGCGCATCCCGGTGTTCAACGTGGATAGTGCCACTGGCTGGGGGATCAGTAACGAGTCAAAGCGGATACTCGGCGAATCAAGCCACTTCCTCAACGGCGACTGCCACCACCCCCATATTTCCATGACCGACGGCAGCTACGACGGCAAGTACCTATTTATCAACGATAAGGCTAACACCCGCGTTGCGCGCATTCGTCTCGATATCATGAAGACGGACAAGGTCACCACCATCCCCAACGTCCAGGCGATTCACGGCTTGCGCCTGCAGAAGGTGCCTTACACCAAGTACGTCTTCGCCAATGCCGAACTGCCAATTCCTCAGATCAATGACGGCCGCGACCTGGAGAACCCCGACAACTACTTCACTATGTTCAACGCTCTCGATGCCGAAAGCATGGACGTGGCTTGGCAGGTGATCGTCGATGGCAACCTCGATAACACCGATGCCGACTACACCGGGCGTTTCGTCGCCTCTACCTGCTACAACTCAGAAAAGGGCATGACTCTGACCGAGACCATGCGCAACGAGCGCGACTGGGTTGTGGTATTCGACGTTGAAGCGATTGAAGCCGCCGTGGCGGCCGGGAACTACAATACACTGGGTGAATCAAGCGTACCGGTACTGGATGGGCGCAAGGGCTCGCAACTGACACGTTACATCCCGATCCCCAAGAACCCCCATGGCGTGAATACCTCACCGGATGGCAAATATTTCATCGCCAACGGCAAGCTATCCCCCACTTGCTCAATCATCGCCATCGACAAGTTGCCTGAGCTGTTCGACGACAGTATCGAACCGCGCGATACCATCGTGGGTGAACCTGAACTGGGTTTGGGCCCGCTTCACACTACCTACGATGGCCGGGGCAACGCCTATACCACGCTGTTCATCGATAGCCAGGTAGCCAAGTGGAATATTGAGGATGCCATTCGCCACTACAATGGCGAAGACGTCAACTACCTGCGTCAGAAGCTCGATGTCCACTACCAGCCTGGGCATAACCACGCCAGTCTCACCGAATCCCGGGATGCCGACGGCAAGTGGCTGGTGGTGCTGTCGAAGTTTTCCAAAGACCGTTTCCTGCCGGTAGGCCCTCTGCATCCCGAGAACGATCAGTTGATCGACATCTCCGGGGAAGAAATGAAACTGGTGCATGACGGCCCCACTTATGCCGAGCCCCACGACTGTATTCTGGTACGCGCCGACCAGATCAACCCAAGCCGAGTATGGACACGAGACGACCCCTTCTTCGCCGAGACCGTGGCCATGGCCGAGGCAGACGGCGTCAATCTGGAGGGCGAAAGCAAGGTAATCCGCGATGGCAATAAAGTACGCGTGTACATGACCTCCATCGCACCGCAATTTGGCCTGACCGAATTCAAGGTCAAACAGGGCGATGAGGTGACCGTGGTCATCACCAACCTTGACCAGGTTGAGGATCTGACCCACGGCTTCTGCATGGTCAACCACGGCGTGCAGATGGAGATCAGCCCTCAGCAGACCGCTAGTGTCACCTTCACCGCCGACAAGGCCGGGGTGCACTGGTACTACTGCAACTGGTTCTGCCACGCGATGCATATGGAAATGACTGGTCGCATGCTAGTCGAGCCCGCCTGACGCCCCTTTGACAGGAGTCTGACGCCACAATGCGGGCCGATTCCTTCGGCCCGCTGCGGGAGAACACTATGAAACGACACCCTGGCCATTTAGGTTGCCTGCTGGCACTGCTATGGCTTTTTTGGCTGCCTAGCGGGGTTTATGCCGCCAACTGGTTCGCCACGCCTGGTGAGCCATTGCAGCCGTTGATCGAACAGGCTGCCGACGGCGATCAATTGCTGCTGCCTGCAGGACGCTACCCTGGGCGTGTGGTTATTGACCGCACGCTACATATCCGGGGCGAGTTGCAAGCCATCCTCGATGCAGGAGGCCACGGCCATGCGGTGGTGCTGGCAGCCCCCGACATTATCCTTGAAGGTGTCCGCATTGAAGGCTGGGGGGATAACCTGACAGCACTGGATGCCGCGATTTTCGTCGAGCCCGCCGCTCACGGTAGCAGCATTCGAAATAACCAGCTAAGCGGGCCTGGCTTCGGCATCTGGCTCGATGCTGTCAATGACGTCAGTGTGATAGGCAATACCATTCGTGGCGATACCCGACTGCGCTCTCAGGATCGCGGCAACGGCATTCACCTCTATAACGTTAGTCACTCGATTATTGAATCCAACGATGTTGCGCAGACTCGCGACGGCATCTATCTCGACAGCAGCCGCCACAACGTGCTGCGCGACAATACCCTGCATGACCTGCGCTATGGCGTGCACTACATGTACTCCTTCGACAATCGACTTGAAGGCAATCTGACCCAACGAACCCGAACCGGCTACGCCCTGATGCAGTCCAAACGCCTGGAAGTCGTTGATAACCGTTCGGAAGCAGACGACAACTACGGCATTTTGATGAACAACATCACCGACTCCTTATTGAGCGGCAACCGTGTCGAAGGCGTCACCCAGCCCCTGGGGGCAGATGGCGAGGGGCGTCTAGCGGGCGGCGACGGCAAAGCGCTGTTCGTTTACAACTCGCAGTTCAATCGTATTGAGAATAATCGTTTCGCAGCCAGCGACATCGGCATCCATCTCACCGCCGGTTCAGAGGATAACCTAATGGAGGGCAACGCCTTCATCGCTAATAAGCAGCAAGTCATGTATGTCGCCACCCGTGAGCAGGATTGGTCAGGCAATTACTGGAGCGACTACTTGGGCTGGGATCTTGACGATAACGGCGTTGGCGACACCGCCCATGAACCCAATGACGCCATGGATCATCTTCTCTGGCGCCACCCCTCTGCGCGCCTGTTGATGCAAAGTCCTGCGGTGTTGGCACTGCGCTGGGTGCAACGTCAGTTCCCGGTGTTTCGTCCCCCGGGGGTCAGAGACAGCGCGCCCTTGATGAGCGAGCCCGGCCGAGAAGGAAATGCTCCATGAGTGCAGTCATAGAACTACAGCGCGTTTCTAAGCGGCACGGGGCGCTGGTGCGACTAGCCGAAATGGATCTCACCATCAAAGAAGGCGAGATGCTCGCCCTGCTGGGACATAATGGCGCGGGCAAGACGACCATCATGAAACTCATACTGGGTTTAATTGCACCCAGCTCGGGCCATGTTGACGTCCTCGGTGGCGCTCCAGATGGGCCACATGCTGAACGCCTGCGGCGTCAGCTAGGGTATCTACCCGAAAACGTCACATTCTACGAACAGCTCACCGGGCGTGAAGTGCTCTCCTATTTCGCTCGTTTGAAGCAGGCTGACCGCCATCAGGTAACGGTTCTTCTCGAGCGTGTGGGCTTGGTCGAATCCGCCGACCGCCGCGTTAAAACCTACTCCAAAGGTATGCGCCAGCGCCTTGGTCTGGCCCAGGCTTTACTAGGGTCTCCCCGGCTATTGTTGCTGGATGAACCCACCACTGGCCTTGACCCCTCTGCCACCCGCGATTTTTATCAAGCGGTAAAAGCACTACGCGACAACGGTTGTACCGTGCTGCTCTCTTCCCATGTACTGCCCGGCATCGAACCCTATATCGACCGCGCTTTGATTCTAGGCAAAGGGCGACGCCTGGCCCTGGGCAGCCTTGAACAATTGCGCGAAGAAGCACAGCTACCACTCACTTTTCGTATCCACGGCACATTGCTGGCCATGCAGCCTCAGCTCTGGAAAGCCATGTCCCTTGAGCCTATCCCAATCAATGAGCGCTGCGTGGAGGTCAACGTGCCCGCGGAAAATAAAATGCAGGTACTACGTCAATTAACCACCATACCGAATATCGACGACATCGAGTTATCACCGCCTACGCTGGAGCATCTCTACACGCATTTTTCTACTCGCCCCGCCTCACTGACGCCAGGAGCCAGCGCATGAAGGCCATGTTCATCGTCGCTGCCAAAGAGTTCCAGGATGGCCTGCGTAATCGCTGGGTACTGGCGATCACGGTGATCCTTGCCGTTCTGGCAATGGGTATTGCCTACTTTGGTGCCGCTGCGAGCGGCGGCCTGGGTTTTACTTCACTGGCCACCACCCTAGTCAGTTTATCAACTCTGGCCGTTTTTCTGATCCCCTTAATCGCGCTGATGCTAGCCTACGACGCCGTTGTTGGTGAGCAGGAGGCCGGCACGCTACTCCTGCTACTCACCTACCCTATCAGTCGTTCGGCGTTGTTGTTTGGTAAGTTCTTCGGCCATGGGATGATTCTGGCTGTCGCTACGCTACTCGGTTTTGGTATCGCGGGTATGGTAATCGCGTTGGGCGCTGAAAGCGTGCCGCTTAGCGAGCTAAGCCTCGGCTTAGCTCGCTTGATCGTCAGCAGTGTGCTTTTGGGCTGGGTGTTTTTGGCCTTTGCCTACCTGATCAGCGTAACAGTCAGCGAAAAGGCACGAGCCGCCGGGCTAGCACTAGGAGTGTGGTTTCTGTTCGTGCTGGTCTTCGATCTAGTACTGCTGGCCCTACTGGTTGGCGTCAAACAGGGGGGCGACTGGCTCCCCTACCTGATGCTGTTCAATCCCACCGACAGTTTTCGCTTGATCAACCTGTCGGGGTTCGACAGCACACAGCTAGAAAGCGGTATCGCGGCTATCGCGCAGCAAGGCGCGTTCCATTCTGCCTGGCCGCCCTTGGCAATGCTGGTTTGGATCGTGGTGCCCCTGCTAGTCGCCGTTCGTCGCTTCCACCGCCATACCGCTTAACATCAATTATCGAGGATTGATCATGCTCGCCCTACTGCCCACGCTAGCCCTTATTGCCTTGCTCCTGGCCGGTTGCAACAATGCTACTGACAGCGCCGAAAGGATGCCACCTCAACCTATTAGCGACGATGACATCTGCCATGTATGCGGTATGTTTATCACCGAATTCGAAGGCCCCAAAGGTCAAGCGTTTATGGAGCGCCACAGTGACGCCCGCAAATTCTGCTCCACGCTAGATATGTTTGTTTTCCTCCAGCAGCCCGAAAATCAGACCCAGCTGCGCCACGCCTATGTACATGATGTCGGTGTGACACCTTGGGAGGCACCTAAAGACAATGCCTTTATCCCTGCAGCAGATGCTTGGTATGTGGTCGGCCATGATCGGCGCGGCAGCATGGGCCACACCCTTGCGCCGCTCTCCAGCCATGAGCGTGCCGAGCAGTTCGCAGCAGTTCATGGTGGCGAGATAATCACCTATGACGATATCGACCTGGAATTGCTCGCCCAGCTCGGGCGCCACGGAGGGAGCGGCCATGCCGCCCACTCAATGGCGCAATAAAAGTGAGGCGTGAGGCGTGAGGCGTGAGGCGTGAGGCAGAAAGTAGCCGCAATTCAGGCTAGCCAGGAAAGCGGGCTGTGATGAATAGCAGCCCCCACCATATAGGCAAAGATGGACACTGCCACTACCGCGGCTAGGGCTCGCACCGCTGGCGTGGCCCCACGTTTAATCGCAATGGTACCAATACCGATATAGGCCAGCAGTGCTAATAGCTTGGCGCCAAGCCAGGGAAGCTGCCAGGGCCATACGGAAAGCAATACCATCAAAGTCACCCCCAGCCCCAACAGAGCCGTATCAATAAGATGAGGCAATACCTTGACCCAACGGGCGTTGAGTCGCGGGCTTTCCTGCACCGACCACCAGGCGCGCACTACGAATAACGTGATGCTCAGCGCAGCGGCCGTCATGTGCAAATGCTTGATGAGGAAATAGTGCTCCATGCTAACCATCCCTAGCCGACGTTAAGCGCATTGCCGTGATGATCGAAGGCAAGATAGGCGGTGATATTACCCATTTGCAACGACTCCATCATACGCTGAAGCTGGCGTTCAACCTCGGCGTCATCTTGTGGGTCGTCCATGGCAGCGGTGAAAACTAGATCCCATTCGATCTCGGTGCGGCGTGACTCCTCAACCAACGCCGCCATGCTGGTCAACTCCTCCGTCGACTTATCTACGCATACCACAGGCACCAACACACCCCCTTCACCCTGTTCGAAGCGACGACGCTGGTCAGCATCAGGGAAGTCGGGCAGCTCTGCGCGAACGAACACAAACAGCAGGCGCTGGGGATTAGGTTGTTTACGTGCTTCCTGCAGTAAATCGGCAAACGTCGCTATATTCATAAAATCGGTGGTCATAACAACTGTGGTCATAAAGTGAGCCTTATCGCTAGTAGTTAAGAATCAGAAGGTGAGAGAGAGTAGTTAAGAATGAACAGGTGAGACTCATAGACGGCGTTACTCGGGTGACTCTACGAAAAGCCACAGCAGCAGCATTACCATGAACAGAGGGATCAACAGGCTAAGTGGCGCCGCGCGCCAACCATAGGCTTGGACGACCAGCGGTGCTATTCGCAGGGAAAGCCCGACACCTGCCGCTAAAGCCACACAAAGGGCGATACAAAGACACACCCAACGGCCAGGCATCCAGCCTTTGGCGTGGGCGATGCCGGTGGTAATCACCGCTCCTCCCAGCCCAAGCCCAGCCCCTACCAACAAAAAATCCCACGGCTGGCTAGCCATCCCAAATCCTCCCAGCGCCAACGCTAGCCCCAGTAATAGCCATTGCATCAAGCGGCAGGTGTCGCCCAGTTTGGCGATATACCAGGCCGGCCACGCCAACAGTACACCACTCATCAATGGTACCAACACATAGACAGGCTGCTTTGCAAGCAGGGCATAAAGTGTCCAGCTAGCCACCGCTAAAGCGCTTGCTAGCGGCATTAGCAGCATGGCTACCAGCAACTGATAACCATTCACTGGCTTTATTGATGTCTCCAACGTGGGAGGCGGCACAGATGATGGCATGGCGTTTCCCAGCGAGGGTATAAAGACATCGGAAGACATGCCAGAATTGTCGGTAAATACTGGGCTTAGGTCAAAAAGGCATCGGAGGTAGGCTGGCTAACCCCAAAGGAATAGCCCTCGTATCGAAATGCAGACAGTGCCACACTCGCTTACCTCTTTCGCGCTATCGGAAATGCCATGAAATTACTTCAGCGCTCCCTGGTTGCTCGCATCATTGCGTCCTTGCTTGCCATTAGCGGGATGGCGCTCATCAGTATCACCCTGACCATGACAATGTCTAACAGCAGCCGTGGCGATGCTGCCGCGATTAATGTCGCTGGCTCATTACGCATGAATGCCTATCAGATTATGGGAGCCTTGCAACGCCTGGAGTATGCTCCAGAGGAGACAAGCGCAGAACAGCTCGAAGGACTGATTTCGAGCTTCGATCAACGCTTGTATGGCACAACGCTTCAACAAACGATCCCCATTGATGATCGTCATGAGCGCCGCCGTCAACTGGAAAAACTTCAGAGCTACTGGCAACACTCGCTTCGCCCGGCACTAGAGGCTCCGGCCGCTGCCACGGCGCTAGACCTCGCTACGCTAGAAATGATGATCGTTGAGATGGTCAGTGACATTGAAGTGCTAGTGACCTATCTGGAGCAGAGCACCGAGGCTAAGGTGCGGCTACTGGGGATGATGCAACTGCTTTTTCTGGTGCTGATCGCTATCGTGGTTTCGATAGCCCTTTACGATGTTCGCCATAACCTGGTAGTGCCGCTGCGCCAGCTGATGGTGCTTGCCCGCGAGGCGGCGCAACGTAATTTCAAGCCACGCTCAGAGCTACGCGGCAGTGATGAGCTGGCTTTGCTGGGCCACACCTTTAATAAGATGTCTGCCGAGCTGGCAACCAGCTACGCCGCATTGGAAGACAAGGTGTCGCGCAAGAAGCAGGAGCTTGAACGCAGCAATCAGGCACTGCAGGTTATGCACGATGCAAGTCTTTCACTATATGGCGGCGGTAACGACCTTTGCTCTAGCGCAGCACCGATGTTACGTGAACTGGAAAAGCTGCTGAATATTGGGCCGATACGGCTTTCTCTCAACGATCCTTTCGACCAACGGGAAATGCCGGTTTTAGAAACCCACTCGCGTACCCGACCAGAGTATTGCCGTGACCAGGAGTGTCACGCCTGCCTGATTGATCCTCGGCCCCTTGAGCTGGTCACAACAGACAAGTCACAATGCCTGCTGCTTCCTATTGGCGTAGGTGACACGCTATTGGGCACTCTGGAGGTGTGGCACCCCCAGGAGCGGCTTAACGATAGTACCCGCCGTCTGCTCACCATGTTAGCCGACCAGCTCGCCACGGCGGTGTACCTGCAGCGGCGTATCGAAGAGCAGCAGCACGTCACGCTGATCAACGAGCGAACCATCATTGCGCGGGAGCTGCACGACTCTCTAGCCCAATCGCTTTCTTATCTAAAGATGCAGGTCGCTCGACTCGAACGCATGCAGCAAAAAGAAGCATCCCGAGAGGCGCAGTCTGCGGTATGCGATGAGCTGCGTACCGGATTAAACAGCTCCTATCGTCAGCTACGTGAGCTACTCACTACCTTCCGACTCAAACTAGAAGGGCCGGGACTGCAATTTGCCTTACGCCAGACCGTCGATGAGTTTAGCCAGCGCATGGGGGCAACGGTCGAGCTTGACTACGATGTGCCGCCTTACCTACTTAATCCCAATGAAGAAATTCACGTGCTGCAGATCATTCGTGAGGCGCTGGCCAATACCCACAAGCACGCCCAAGCCCACTGGGCTGGGGTCACGGTGCGTTTCGCCGATGCTCGCGTACTAGTACGTATTGAGGATGATGGCATCGGCCTGGAAGACGATAGCTCGCCACCTATGCACTACGGTTTGGTGATCATACGCGACCGGGCTACGACCCTGAATGGGGAACTGAGTATCGCCAACCGCCCTACTGGTGGTACCGGTGTTAAACTTGTCTTTACGCCGTTGACCGCTCGCTTAATTCAACAGCAGCCCGATTCGGCTGCCTCCGATTCTCACTTAGGCACAGGGACTTCTTAATGACGCTGACCACCGCCAACGATACACCCGCCAGCCTGATGATTATTGATGACCACCCGCTACTCCGGCGTGGCGTCGCTCAGCTGCTTGGGCTAGAGGACGATCTTGAACTGGTTGGCGAGACGGGTGACCCTGAAGAAGGCATTGCACTGGCCCTCAAACTTGAGCCTGACCTAGTTTTACTGGATTTAAACATGCCGGGCGTCAATGGCTTAGAAGCCTTGCGCCGCCTACGGGAAGCCAACTATAGCGGCCGTGTGGTGATGTTCACTGTTTCCGACCATGAGGATGATGTTGTCGCCGCACTGCGTAACGGTGCCGACGGTTACCTGTTAAAGGATATGGAGCCTGAAGACATGGTTCGCCAACTGCGTCAGGCTGCTTTGGGGCGCATGGTCATCAGCGAAAGCCTGACCGCCTTACTCGCTGAAGCGCTTCGTAATCAGCGCAATGCCCCCACCACCCCTGATGTTCATAGCCTAACGCAGCGTGAACGTGAAATTCTGCAACAGCTTGCTGGCGGCCTCTCCAACAAACTCATTGCGCGCAAGCTGGATATTACTGAAGGCACGGTCAAGGTCCACGTCAAGCACCTGCTCAAAAAGCTCAACTTGCGTTCACGTGTTGAAGCCGCCGTCTGGGCCGTTCAGGCAGGTATCGATCACTAGCTGGTTCTGTGTGGTTACCTCTAAAGACTCCCAGCGTACTTTTTGTTCTGATCCGCCTTTACCCCCTCTCGATTTTTTGTCTTTAAAATCAATGAACCTTGGCTTTTCAGCGACTACCTCTCAAGAGGTATATCGCTGATTTATAGGTCATTTCCCTTAGTTTCCCAACCCCCTTTGCAAGCGTATCTTGCCTTCTAACTGCCAAACGCAGAAAGGTTTGATGCCAAGGGGAAACCGCCATGAGCAAGATAAATGCCGACATTGAGAAATGGAATGTCGAAGACGCCCAATTCTGGGAACAGGAAGGCAAACACATCGCCAACCGCAACCTATGGATATCCATTCCCAGCCTGCTGATGGGCTTTGCTGTCTGGATGATGTGGGGAATGATTACCACCCAGATGCAGAACCTGGGTTTTTCGTTCACGGTTAACCAGCTATTTTCACTGACGGCGCTTGCCGGTCTAGCAGGTGCCACCCTGCGCATCCCAGCATCGTTCATGATCCGCATCGCTGGCGGGCGTAACACTATCTTCCTGACCACCGCGCTATTGATGATCCCCGCAGCCGGCACTGGTATCGCCTTGATGAACCCAGGCACGCCGTTCTGGGTTTTCCAGGCGTTGGCACTACTTTCCGGTATCGGCGGTGGTAACTTCGCTTGCTCGATGAGCAACATTTCCACCTTCTATCCCAGCAAGCAGCAAGGTTACGCCCTGGGCATGAATGCGGGCCTCGGCAATTTCGGCGTTACCACCATGCAGATTGTGATCCCGCTGGTGATGACCGTCGGCATTTTCGGCGCTATGGCCGGATCGCCGATGGAATTGCAAAGCGCTAGCGGTACGTTGATCGGCCGTATCGAAGCAGGTACCGATACCTGGATCCAGAATGCTGGCTTTATCTGGCTTGTTTTTCTGATTCCGCTGGCGTTCGCCGGTTGGTTCGGTATGAACAATCTACGCACCATTACGCCCAATCCTGGTTCCCCGCTGGCGGCTTTCGGCAAAATATTAGGCCTCTACGGCGTCGGCCTGGTGACCGCCATCGTCGGCATGTTGGCACTCGGCTGGCTTAATATGTGGATTGCCCTGCCGCTAACTATCGTTCTGACCCTTGTGTTGCTGCGCCTGATTCCTGGCGACATCAAGCCCAATATCCAGAAGCAGTTCGCAATATTTTCCAATAAGCACACTTGGTCAATGACCATCCTCTACATCCTGACCTTTGGCTCCTTTATCGGCTTCTCTGCGGCCCTGCCGCTTTCCATCAACGTCATCTTCGGCAACATGATGGAAGCGACAGCCGACGGCACACTGATTCGCGTGGCCAACCCAGAGGCGCCCAGCGCTTTGACCTGGGCCTGGATAGGCCCCTTCGTAGGCGCCCTCATACGCCCGTTGGGCGGCTGGATCTCCGATAAAGTGGGCGGCTCCATCGTTACCCAAATAATCTCTGCGGTCATGGTGGTCGCCTCTATCGCCACCGGTTACGTGATGATGCAGGCCTATAACGCCACCGATCCTAATCAATTCTTCTGGCTATTCCTGCTGCTATTCATCGTGTTATTCGCCGCCAGTGGTATCGGCAACGGCTCTACCTTCCGCAGCATCGGGGTTATTTTCGACCAGCAGCAGAAAGGCCCGGTACTTGGCTGGACCTCAGCCGTCGCTGCCTATGGCGCCTTCATCGCCCCGCGGGTAATGGGCGAGCAAATCCAGGCCGGCACACCGGAGCTTGCCATGTACGGCTTTGCGGTCTTCTACGCCATCTGTCTGGTCATCAACTGGTGGTTCTACCTACGCAAAGGTGCCTACGTTAAGAACCCCTAAATAGGGCTTGCGTCTTTACGCCCGGAGCCAAGCTCCGGGTCTTCACCCCCTACCCCAATGCGGGAGGACACCATGAAAATCATGATCGCCTATGACGGTTCGCGAAACGCCAAGCTGGCACTCGCTCAGGTCGTCAATATGTTCCGCTGTAACCAACCCCTGCTGGTACTGGTTGGCGTGGTGGAGAACCCACTCGACGCTACCGATAACAACGAGGTGCTTTTTCAGCAGGAGCACGATGAGGTTAAACAACACCTTCAAGAGGGCGTGGCATTCGCCATCGGTGAGGGCTTCCAGGCCGAGCAGCTTCTCGCCGAGGGGGATGCACGCAAGATGCTGCTTCAGGCCACTCGCAAACTCTCGCCAGACCTACTGGTCATTGCCCGCCATAGCCATCAGCCGGACGGCGGCATCATCGCCAAGTCGTTGACTTATTTTGTTGATGAACTCGACTACATGACTTTCGGCAGCGTCAGCTCGTTCCTGGCCCGGCGCGCCGAGTGTCCCTTGTTGATCCTACCCAGCCCTTAAGCAGCCTCTAACCACATTTGGGACACAGGACGATACGACCATGAAAGTTTCCGCTGTATTCAAGTTTCGCAGCCCTGAAATCCGGGCCTTGCACCTGACCTGGATTGCTTTCTTTATTACCTTTTACGTGTGGTTCAACATGGCACCGCTCGCGTCGAGCATGCTCAAGAGCGTCGACTGGCTGACCACGGATGATCTCAAACTATTCGCCATCTGCAACGTCGCCTTGACCATTCCCGCGCGCATCATCGTTGGCATGGCGCTGGATCGATTCGGCCCGCGACGGGTGTTCTCGGTGCTTATGGTAACTATGTCACTACCGGCACTGGCGTTTGCTTTCGGTAACAGCATGACGCAGCTGTTGGTGGCGCGCTTAGTACTGAGTTCGATTGGTGCCAGCTTCGTGGTGGGTATTCACATGACGGCGCTGTGGTTCAAGCCCAAGGACATCGGCTTCGCCGAAGGCTTTTACGCTGGCTGGGGTAACTTCGGTTCCGCCGTAGCGGCCATGTCGCTGCCGACTATCGCCCTGAGCATGTATGGCGGCCCGGATGGATGGCGCTGGGCCATCGCGCAGAGTGCCCTTGTTATGGCCGCTTACGGTGTTTACTACTGGTTCGCGATCACTGATGGCCCAGATGCCCAGGCCCACCGCAAACCACGTAAGACCGCCGCCATGGAAGTGAGCTCCTGGGGCGATATGATCAAGCTGATCATCTGGACGATCCCGCTGGTCGGCGTACTCGCCATCCTGGTCTGGCGCATCCAGTACATGGGCTATTTATCCATCACCGGGGCGGTCATCGCTTATCTCACCATCGTGGCGATCGTTATTTATCAGATCATACAGATCCTGCGGGTCAACCTGCCGATTCTGCGCAAGGGGGTGCCTGAGGATGACAAGTACTCGTTCAACAGTGTGGCTGCGCTTAACAGTACTTACTTTGCCAACTTCGGCGCTGAGCTGGCGGTGGTATCGATGCTGCCCATGTTCTTTGAGGAGACCTGGGGGTTGAATGCCGCCACGGCCGGTCTGATCGCTGCATCGTTCGCTTTCGTCAACTTGGTGGCGCGCCCCATGGGCGGCATGGTTTCCGACCGTATGGGTAACCGGCGTTTTGTGATGCTGTGCTACATGTTTGGCATTAGCGTGGGGTTCTTACTGATGGCCATGCTCAATTCGCGTTGGCCACTCATTCTGGCCATTGCGGTGACCATCGGCACCTCGATTTTCGTACAAGGGGCTGAGGGAGCGACTTTCGGCATCATTCCCTCCATCAAGCGCCGCATCACTGGGCAAATCTCGGGCATGGCCGGCGCCTACGGTAATGTTGGCGCGGTGGTTTACCTCACCATCTTCACGTTTGTCACACCGTCGCAGTTCTTCTACATCATCGCGACCGGCGCCTTCATTAGTTGGGTTATCTGCCTAGTGTGGCTCAAGGAGCCAGAAGGCGCTTTCGATGACGAATACTACGTCTCTTCAGTCGATAGAGACATCGAAGAACAGGCTCTTCAGAACGCCAAGCACTGAACGGTCGGAATATCTGTAGCATCACGGCACTTTCGCGTCGATTGGATCCGGACAGTGCCTCTAGATTCAGAAGAGCGCCCCCAGAGCGCCCTTAATCAGGATCCGTGATGTCCTCAATCCAGGTTAAGGCCGCCACAGCAGTCGGAAATCCGGTGGTAGGAATCGCTAACATGGCTACTTGTTTTAGTTCCTCGGCACTCACTCCCTCCTCCAAGGCACGACGCACATGGGAGTGAACGGCCCCTTCGGAGCGTGCCCCTATGGCCAGCGAGAGTTTTATCAAGCGTCGGCTACGTTCATCAAGCGGCCCAGCTTTAGCACAGGCTTTGCCCAAAGCGGCATAAGCTTCCCATATCTCAGGATACTGGTTTGCGACATCTCCAGCTCCAGAAGGCAAATCATGCTTTGTCATAGTGCAATACCTTAACGATAAATTGAAGTTCACAGTATAGAAGTACAGCAACTAAATGCCACACACCACACTTAAGAGCTAAACACAGCAATCGAACCAAGCATTATTAATGAGGACATTCGATGTATATTGGCTATATCCAACGTCTTAAGCTCTGCATTAAGTGGACTTATGCCAACCCGGAAATGGCGTCTCTTCCTGCAAATGACGCAACTCAGGTTGATGAGCTTCAGCGATTTGCGTTACCCGATTCACGCCCTCTTCCAATAAATGCACTTCTATTTGGCGGCGATCCTCACGCCCTTGCCGCCGCACAACCAATGATAGCTGCTCACAGCGATCAACTAGCGCCACCACCCCATGATGTTTTGATTGAAGCCGTTCCGCTAGCTCCCCCACCGTCGCCCAGTCTCTTCCATGGAAACCACGAAGATGTAGCAATAGTTGATACTGCAAGGGCGTCAGCCCATAGCGGCGACAGATATCTTCACTATGGCGAAGAAAGCAACGCAACCGGTAACGAAATTGCGACAGCCGCTCAAAGTCGCTTTTATCAAGTGTCTGAGGGTTATTCATTTTTCCAATTCTCTTTACCACATACTCGGCTATTGCTGACTCGCCAATTTAGAGCGCTTTAGAAAAATACAATATCACACTATGATACAAATAACCATTGAGATTACACCTGCAGGGGGTATCTGAAATGAGAGCACTCACTTTTCTCAAATTACCATTCAACCATCGTGAAGGCTGGAAAGAGCTACAGGCTTCCTCCCCCTCCATTCCTTTACTAGCTTGGCTGGTGGTGTTACCCATGTCCCTCTTGCCGCCAGTAATGCTCTATTATGCGGGCACCCATTACGGCGATGCATTTATGGCGGGCTTTGCTGACCGAGAGTGGCGTTTTATCACGACAATTATTTTCCTAGCAGAGATATTGAGTTTTTTCGTTATTGGCTGGGTAATCTACGCTGTAGTCAATGGAACTGAAGAGCTATCTATCAGCTATCAAGATGCCTATTTACTTGCCACACTTGCACCACTACCGTTATTCGTCGCTTCATTGGCACTATTGGTACCCAGCTTACTTTTCAACGTAGTGGTTATACTTAGCGGGCTGGGCATCTCTTGCAGCTTGATTTACCACGGCTTACAAGCACTCTGTACCCATCAAGAATTTGATGTTGCTACGATTTCAGCCACTTACACAATCATGGCTGCCAGTGCTCTGGGGTGGGGTATTTTGTTTGCTGTTATCTGGGCTTATTAAGCCATGAATATTAGGCGCACTGGCACCAACCCATTCATCGTCAAGCCCAATGATGACGCGTGAAGCAAACGGTCTAACGTTGAGAAGTGGGTAATGTGTGCGCCAGGCAGGGCGATGAGCAAAATTCACGATCACTGGCGTCTTCCTCTTCGAGCGCTGATAGCACCAGCTCTTTGATTACTGGAAGGTGGGAATCTTCAATTTCACGAGCGGCGGTTAGTAGGGTAACCCGCCCCGCTCGTGCGAATCTCATTAAAGGCAGTAGCTTATCAGGACATGCCTTCAGCTCACGCTTGTAGCGCTCAAGAAAGAGTGATTGACTGATTTTTTTCTGTCGATACTGACTGCATAATTGAGAGGCAGGCGCTATCTCTGGATACCACTCATTCAGTGCCAATAAATTGGGAAACAGCCCGCTAGGACGTACCCGATCAACCAGCACGCGCGTGCCGTCGTGATCCTCTATCGGCGCATATATACGCTTTAACATGATTTCATACGACATCGTTTATATACTCCTGAATCCGTGAAGCCGGCGCCGACACTTTCCCTATCACCGCCAGCGAGCACTTTTTGATCATTCGCCCCGTGCAAGTTGGCTTTCGCAAGCCCGTTATTGCCAAAACCCACCGTGCTGATCGGTGCTGACGGCCCGT
>NZ_JBSXNN010000028.1:0-3400 GCF_056857635.1 Vreelandella sp. L-15
TGGCTCTGGCTCTGGCTCTGGCTCTGGCTCTGGCTCTGGCTCTGGCTCTGGCTCTGGCTCTGGCTCTGGCTCTGGCTCTGGCTCTGGCTCTGGCTCTGGCTCTGGCTCTGGCTCTGGCTCTGGCTCTGGCTCTGGCGAGAGCGTAGCGGCGCTTTCTACCTCTTCAAGCGACCAGGGCGGCGGCGCATCATATTGCGGCTCTAATGCCTCGGGCGCCTCACTTGGTGGAGCTACCTGCACCGCAGGCTCAGGCGGCTCAGCCTCGGCAGCGGCGGGTGCAGGCTCAGGCTTTTTTGCGGCTGGCTCCGCTAACACAGGGGCGCTTGGCGGTGCTGTGGGAGCTGGCGTTGCATCTGCTGACGGCGCAGGCTCAGGGCGTAGCGGCAGCGGCGTCGCAGGTGGCTTGGGAACGCCCTGAGGGCGGAAAGCCAGCATCCGTAACAGCGTCATCTCCAGAGCACTACGCAAGTCTGGGGCGTGTACCATATCGCCACGCCCCTGGATACCAATCTGGTAGTAGAGCTGGATATCTTCAGCGGTAAAACGGCTGGCCAGCTGCTGAATTTGCGCTCGGTCACCGTGGCTATTATCCACTGCATCCGGCACCATTTGCGCCACGGCCAAGCGGTGGAGTATGGCAGTTAACTCATCTAGCACGGCGGCAAAATCAGGCCCCTGCTCGGCTAGCTGGGCCACTTCTGCCAGCAACTTCTGAACATCTACCGCTGCTAGCGCTTCAACCAAGGCCAGCACATGGCGATGATCCAACGTGCCCAGCATTGCCGCTACATCAGCATGGCGCACAGCCCCTTGGCCAAAGGCTATGGCTTGATCAGTCAGGCTCATTGCATCGCGCATGGAGCCTTCAGCAGCCTTGCCTAACAGCCACAACGCGCTTTCATCATACTCAACCCCCTCTTCGCCCAGCACATAAGTTAAGTGCTCGACTACCCGCTCAGGCGGCATATGCTTGAGCGTAAACTGCAAACAGCGGGATAGTACCGTGGCGGGGAGCTTCTGCGGATCGGTGGTCGCTAACAGAAATTTTACATGGGGTGGCGGCTCTTCCAGCGTTTTAAGCAGCGCATTAAAGCTGCTGGTGGAGAGCATGTGCACCTCATCAATAAGGTATACCTTGTAGCGCCCTTGGGTAGGCGCGTACTGAACGTTATCGAGCAGTTCGCGGGTATCTTCTACTTTGGTTCGCGAAGCAGCGTCGACTTCGATCAGGTCGACAAAACGGCCTTCATCGATGGCTTGGCAACTATCGCACTGACCGCAGGGTGTCGAGGTAATTCCCTCATCCCCGCGCCCATTAGCGGTACAGTTAAGGCATTTCGCCAAAATGCGCGCCAGCGTGGTTTTGCCGACGCCACGCGTGCCAGTAAACAGGTAAGCGTGGTGTAAGCGGCCCTGATCAAGGGCATTGACCAAGGCGCGTTGAACATGGGCCTGGCCCACGAGCTCGTGGAATGTACGTGGCCGCCATTTGCGGGCCAGAACCTGATAGCTCATTGAGCAAAACTTCCTTAGGCGGGCTGACTGTCGATGCTAAACAGCCTATCGTAAACCGTAGATGCTAATTGTTGGTGCTTCATAAAGCACCATTCTAGCGGCTGCACCGCAGCCCGCCAACCGCCCGGCAGATGCCGAGCGGCATGAGGCGTTACGCTTAGGCGTTATCGCCACCTTCAGCGGCACCAGCACGTTGGGCGGCTTCTTTTACCAACTTTTCAAGCTCACCGTTTTGATGCATTTCAATGACAATATCGCAGCCGCCTACCAGCTCGCCTTCTACCCATAGCTGGGGAAAGGTCGGCCAGTTGGCAATTTTCGGCAGCTCAGCACGGATATCCGGGTTATCCAATACGTTGACGAAGGCAAAACGTTCGCCGCAGCTCATCAGCGCCTGCACTGTCTGTGCAGAGAAGCCGCACTGGGGCAGTTGGGGGGTGCCTTTCATGTAGATCAAAATCGGGTTTTCGCTGATTTGACGCTGAATATTTTCGGCAGTGGTGCTCATAATGTGCTCCTAAATAAGTGATGTGATCCAAGCCAGTTTACGCAATTCGTCAACTGGCTTTAACCCCACGACCTAGTAATGCCATGGATTGGTGATTACACCAATACCCGAGCAAACTACTCGGCCTTAACGCGTGGCAGCCATTCTACGCATGCCGCCCGCGTTGCGCATCCCCTGCCGCATCGCTAGGATGGTGTTTTTGCGCGGAGAGAAGTCCATGGCGACACGCCATTTCCTTACCCTATTGGATTTGACCCCAGATGAGCTGGCGTATTTGATCCAGCGTGCCATTAAGATCAAGACGGATCTTAAAGCTAATGGCCCAGTATACACACCGCTACCAAACCGCACGCTGGCGATGATTTTTGAAAAATCGTCCACCCGAACCCGCGTCTCTTTTGAAACAGGCATGGCGCAATTTGGTGGCCATGCGCTCTTCCTCTCTCCTCGTGACACCCAGCTTGGCCGCGGCGAGCCAATCGAAGACACCGCTCGCGTGCTCTCTGAGATGGTGGATGCAGTCATGATTCGCACCTTCTCCCACCAAGGCCTGGAAACCTATGCCAGCGCCAGCAGCGTGCCGGTGATTAATGCCCTAAGCGACGACTACCACCCCTGCCAACTGCTGGCAGATGTGATGACCTGGACAGAGCTGCGCGGCAGCGTCAAAGGTCGCACCGCGGTGTGGATTGGCGATGGCAATAATATGTGCCACTCCTGGATCAACGCCGCCCGCCAGTTCGGCTTTCATCTGCGGGTCTGCTGCCCGGAAGGCTATGAACCACGCGAAGATATCATGGCCGCTGCGGGTGACTGCGTCACCCTGCTCCACGACCCACAAGAAGCGGCTAAAGGTGCTGACTTAATCACTACTGACGTATGGGCTTCCATGGGCCAGGAAGAGGAGCAGGCAAAACGAGAAGCCGACTTTGCAGGCTTCCAGGTAACTGAAGCCCTGCTCGACTCCGCCCAATCTGACGTGCTGTTTTTACACTGCTTGCCTGCTCATCGAGGCGAAGAGATCAGCCTCACGCTGCTGGACGACCCAAGGGCAGTAGTATGGCAGGAAGCCGGCAACCGCCTACACGCTCAAAAAGCATTGATCGAGTTTTTGTTACTAGGCAAAGTCGACGCATAACCTCTATCGCCTAACCTCTATCCCGCCCTGTATGCTTTGCAGGGCGGGCTTGTGCACAACGCCCTCGAAAGCAAACGCCACCACACCGGGTACAAAACAAGATCGAGTAGGAGGGGGAGTCGCCTCCCCCGTCCTCTCACACCACCGGGCAAACGGATCCGTACCACGGCGGTTCCTGTCCCCCATTATCGGGCTGAGCTTCGTTCCGCTGAATTCGCTCGCCTGTGTGCTCTGAGCGC